>JAZNXR010000088.1:0-14528 GCA_045593985.1 Eubacteriales bacterium | reverse complement strand
GCTTTCCGATATCTTGAATGATGCTGTGAGTGCTTCTTCCTCGGAGGAATAATTCATATTCACAAGCTTCATTGAGCATACCTCGGAGGCTATTATAAGCGCACTCGGATCGTTGGTTTTTACTTCTAATTCAAAGTATATGCTTTCAGTACCTTTCGGCATGTTTAGTTCTCTTTTTATCAGCGAGTATGCGGTATATGTTCCGTCCTGATTTTTAATTTTTACTCGCTTTGCGGTTTTGAGCCCATATTTGAGCAAGAGGCTTTTCGCACCTGAGAGAGGAAGTATTCCGTATGCGGTCTTGCCGTAAAGGACGTTTTCACAGACCTCGTTCAAATCGTGAACGTAGCTTACTCTCGGCTCTGTCATGCTTGACGCAAATGCTATATATGCGTCATCTGCGCCTCTGCTTTTTACCGTACTGACGTTTTCGCCTGATGTCTTTGGCGGCTCGTCGAAGAAGGTTTCGACGCCCTCTATGCCGAGTATTCCGAGGATATCGGTCAGGCGCAGGCAGAGCAGCGCCTTTTCCGCTTCGGTCAATTGCCTTTCGACCGTGTTTATATCGGCTTCGTTGAAGGGAGCAACGGTTTTGTCCCTTCTTTGCTCTGTCAGTGCGTGGTAGCGGCTGATAAAGCCTTCATCTCGGAAGAATATTTCGTCCTCGTCTGCTTCGTCGATCAGCACCTCCGAAAGCTCGGAAATGTACGACAGCGTTTTTTCGTGTAACGAAATTCGTTTATCCGCTATTTCGTTTTTTGCGTTTAAAAGGGCGTTTATTTTATCGTCTGACACGTATTTGCTCCTTTATTTCAGAGCGCCTCTGCGATATCGTAAATGAGTCTTTCGGTCTTGTCCCATCCAAGGCATGGATCGGTTATCGACTTGCCGTAGATGTTTTCGCCGATTTTCTGGGCGCCGTCCTCAATATAGCTCTCGATCATAAGTCCCTTGACCATCTTATGGACATCAGCGTTATGACGGCAGGAATGAAGCACTTCTTTTGCAATTCTTACTTGCTCGAGATACTTTTTGCCGGAGTTTGCGTGGTTTGTATCGACGAGGACTGCCATATTTGAAAGTCCCTTCGCCGCATACGCGTCGTGGAGGGTTATCAGATCCTCGTAGTGATAGTTCGGATGCGAAACGCCGCGATCGTCTACGTAGCCTCGGAGGATTGCATGCGCATAGGGGTTGCCGAGCGATTTTACCTCCCATCCACGGTATATGAAGGTGTGAGAATGTTGTGCGGCGACTATCGAATTGAGCATTATTGAGATGTCTCCGCTCGTCGGGTTTTTCATTCCGCAGGGAATGTCAAGTCCGCTTGCGCAGAGACGGTGCTGCTGATCCTCAACCGAGCGCGCACCGACTGCGACGTAGGAAAGGACGTCGGAGAGGTAGCGGTGGTTTTCGGGATAGAGCATTTCATCGGCGCAGGAGAAGCCCGTTTCCTTGAGCGCTCTCATATGGAGAGAGCGAATTGCGATAATGCCCTTCAGCATATCGGGATGCTCGTTCGGGTTTGGCTGGTGGAGCATTCCTTTATAGCCTTCGCCTGTCGTTCTCGGTTTATTGGTATAGATTCTCGGAACGATCACGACCTTATCCGAGACTTTATCCTGGACCTTGCGGAGACGGGATATATAGTCGATCACCGAGTCCTCATTGTCAGCAGAGCAGGGGCCGATTACGAGAAGGAATTTATTTGATGTGCCTTCGAAAATAGCACGGATTTCCTTATCCTCGGCTTCCTTGATCGCAGCAAGCTCTGCTGTTAAGGGATACTGCTCCTTAATGTCCTTCGGTATCGGTAATTTGCGGTAGAATTCCATATTCATGGCTGGGGTTTCCTTTCAATGCGGGGGTTACTTTTTATCAAATTTATCGCGGCGGGAGGTTGACTGTATCATGATCTCCTTCATGCCGTCAATGTCGCCGTCTTCGAGCTGTTTTTTTAATTTATCGAACTGTTTTGAAAAGAGATTCATTTGGTTCAGGAGCGCTTCTTTATTCATCATAAACAGCTCACTCCACATATTTTCGTTTATATGCGCTATTCGGGTAAGGTCACGGAAGGAGTTACCCGTGTAGTCCTCGAGGTTATTAAGATCGTTGCAGGTCATAAGAACTACTGCAAGAACGTGTGCGAGCTGGGAAAGGAAGGCGATCATTTCGTCATGCTCTTCGGGTGTCAGGACTGATATTCTGGCGAAGCCGATCTCCTCTCCGAGCTGCTTTATTGCTTCGATATTTTTCTCGGTGTTTTTATCGGTCGGGGTGACGATGAAGTTTGCTTCTGCGACGTTTACGCCTGCGCTGTTCTGCACGCCGTAGACCTCTCGACCTGCCATTGGGTGCGCAGGGACGAATTCGATATCGGGGCGGAGGATGCTTTGTATTTCGTAGACTATTGAGGTCTTTACGCCTGTTACGTCGGTTATGAGAGCGCCGGGCTTAAGGAGATGCTGGTTTTCCTTTATCCAGTTTATAAATACGTTTGGATAAAGACCGAAAATCACGAGGTCGGCTTTGGAAATCATTGCTTCGTCGATTTCCACCGTTCCTTCGTCTATTATTCCGTTTTTGAGGGCAAAGTCGATGGAGGACTGTGAGCGTGTTATTGCGGATACCTTATAGCCTTTTTTCTTCAAGCCGATGGCGTAGCAGCCGCCCATAAGTCCGAGACCTACTATAAGAATGTTTGTGTCTTTTGTGAGTTTCATTTTTTACCTGTGATTTGTGGGTTTGCGGAATGTAATTCGTAGGGCGGGGGCTTGCTCCCGCCGTATCATAAGATTTTTCTTTTTTCTCACCTTTCTTGCTTGCCCAAGAAAGGTGACCAAAGAACGGCACCAAGGGGACAACCGATGAAAATTTGCCTTCGCAAATTTTCACACGTTTTCCCCTTTGGAAACCTCTTTCGGGTTTACGGAAGATTTTGTATGTTTAATTTCCGCCCCTACAAGGCGTTGCGGAGATTTTAGAATTTTGTGGTAATTATTTTAATGTTTCGAGAATTTCGAAGAAATCGGGGAAGGATTTATTTACCGCCTCGCAGCCGTCTATCTCGCCGCCGACAAGGGAAAGAATGACGGCAGATGCCATAACGATTCTATGGTCGTTATGACCGCATAGCGGCTCGGTCGGCGCTTTGAGGACGTCGGGGGCGGTGACGGTTATTTCGTTATCACCGACGGTGACGGAAACGCCGAGCTTACGAAGCTCGGTTGCCATTGCTTCGCCTCGGTCGGACTCCTTGATCTTTAAACGGTCGGTATTTATGAGGTGAACGCCGTTTAAAGCCGCCGCCGTTGCCATGAGAATAGGGGCAAGGTCGGGGCAGTCCGATATATCTATTGTTGGACAGGTGCGAGAGAGCTTTCCGAGGAATTTGATTATCGCCTCGTCTCCTTGGAGCGAATGACGGCGCAGACCTTCTATTTCGATGTCCGAGCCGAGGGCATTGAGCGCAAGGAAGAAGGCGGCGTTTGACCAGTCGCCCTCGACTGCTGTTTCGGTCGGCATATATTTTTGGTTTCCCGGAATTATTATCCTGTCGTCCTCGGTGACCTCGACACGGACTCCGAATTCCTTTAGCGCCTCGACTGTCATTGCGATATAGGATGCCGACATAACGGGGGGGATCAGCTCAATTACGCTGAATCCGTCACAGAGGGGCAGGGCAAACATAAGTCCGCTTATAAATTGGCTTGACACGTCGCCGCGCAGGCGGAAATGTCCGCTTGTAAGAGGGCCTTTTAACGTCAGATCGGTTTCGGTCAGGATGTAGTCCATTCCTTGAGCGACACATATTTCTTCGTACGGTGTAAGGGGGCGAGATAAGAGTCTTTCGCTTCCTTTCAGGATTGCTTCGCTGTCGGAAAGGAGAGATATCGGGACGAAGAAGCGGAGCGTGCTTCCGCTTTCTCGGCAATTAAGTATTGCCTTTTCACGCTTTTTCGGATCGCATCCGATGACGGTCACTGTATCGCCGTCCTTTTCGGCCGATGCGCCTATTGCTTTAATGCAATCGAGCGTTGCCTTCATATCCTCCGATTCGGATATGCCGTGAATCACGCTTTTTCCTTCAGCCAGGGCTGCGCAGATGAGTCTGCGATGCGCAGCGCTTTTTGAGGGGGGAGCAGAGACCGTTCCCGAATACGTCGTTTTTTCTATTCTGATATTCATTTGGTTTCTTTCAGGGCGTTTATTACGTTTAGCGCAACCTCTGTTACGCTTCCGTTTCCGTCAACAACGATATCGCATACCGAAAGGTATATCGGATGGCGCTCCTCATAGCGCATGGTGAGCGCTTCGATGTCGTTTGAAAGGGGACGGTCAGAAGTCGGAATGAGGTTATCAAGACTGCGGTCGAGGAATATCAGACGTCCGTTTGCCTTTAGCATATCTACGTTTTCCTCGCGGAGAACGGCTCCGCCGCCCGTTGCGATAACGCCGTTCCAAATTCCGCTTGAAAGCTTCTTTATCGATTTCGTTTCGAGATAGCGGAAATGCGCTTCGCCGTAGCGGAGGAATATTTCGGGGATCGACATATCGGCCTCCTCTGCTATCGGCTCGTCGCTGTCATAAAAATGACGGCGAAGGGTGACCGAGAGGGCTTTTCCGATGCTCGATTTTCCGCAGGACGGCATTCCGACAAGGACGATGTTTTCCTTTTCGGAAAGAATCTCCTTGTAAATGCGGTCGCAAAGCTCTGTCGGTGCTTCGGCATTGAAAAAATAGCCGTATGCTGCAACTGCCTGTGCTACGAGCATATAAAGACCGCCCTCTGCGGGAATATTACGCTTCATTGCCTGACGGACAAGCGGCGTGCGGAGGGGGTTATAGATTGCGTCGATAACTCCCGACAGGTTTTCAAAGGGTGATAGGTCTATCGGGCTTTCAAAATCGTTCGGGTACATTCCGACAGGCGTGCAGTTTATGATATACGAAGCATCTGCATGGTGCGTTATTGCTTCGTCATACGTAACCGTTTCGCTTGTCTTTGTTCTGCTTACCGTTACTATTTTCTCGGCTCCCATATCGTGTGCGACGACCTTTGCGGTAACTGCCGTTCCTCCCGTGCCGAGGATAAGCACCTTGCCCGAAAGCCTTTTGCCTTTCGTTATGCGCTCTATCAGGCGTGTCATTCCGAAATAATCGGTATTGTAGCCGTAAAGGACGCCGTCACGGTTTACGACGGTATTGACAGAGCCTATCTTTTTTGCCTCATCGCTGATTTCGTCAAGATAGGGAAGGACGTCCTTTTTATAGGGAATCGTTACGTTTATTGCCGAAAAGCTCCTTTCGGTCATAAATTCGTGAAGCCCGTCCTTCGTCAGCTCAAGCAGCTCGTAGGGATAGTCGCCTATTTTTTCGTGTATTTCGGGTGAAAAGCTATGGGAGAGCTTTTCACCTATAAGTCCGTATTTCATATATTTCCTTTCGGCGCGTTTCCATCACGCATATAGATAAGGTCAAGAAGTGTGAGTGCCGTTACTGCGTTTACAACGGATGCGGCACGGTGGACGATGCAGGGATCGTGTCTGCCGTGGATCGACAGGGCTTTTTCTTCGCTGTTTTTAAGGTCGACTGTGGCCTGCTCTTTTGCTATTGACGGCGTGGGCTTGACGGTTACCTTGAAGGTTATCGGCATGCCGTTCGTGATGCCGCCGTTAATTCCGCCGTTATTATTCGTTTTCGTTACGACCTTGCCGTCTTCGTAGGCAAAGGCGTCGTTTGCTTCGCTTCCTTTTCGCTTGGAAAATTCCTCACCGATGCCGAAGCCGACTGCTTTTACGCCCGGAATTGAGAAAAGTGCGTGAGAGAGCATACCCTCGCAGGTATCGAACCACGGCTCGCCGTAGCCGCCCTTCATTCCGATGACGGCAGTTTCGAGCGTTCCGCCTACGCTGTCAAGCTCGTTTCTTGCCTTTTCGATCTCTGCCTTCATTTTTTCGCCGGTGGCTTTACGAAGGACGGGGAAGGGCTTGTCAGAAAGAAATTCGATATCGGAGGCAAGGTCGGAAAATTTCCGGTCGGAGATTCTTCCGATGCTCTTGATATGAGTTCCGATTCTGATTCCTTCTTCTTCGAGGGCAAGCTGTGCTATTGCTCCTGCGGCAACGAGCGCCGCTGTTACTCTGCCTGAAAAATGACCGCCGCCACGGTGATCCTGATATCCGCCGTACTTTAAAAATGCGGAATAGTCGGCGTGGGAGGGGCGGGGGGTGTATCTCGTTTCCTCGTAGTCGCCGCTTTTCTTTGCGGTGTTCGGTATTACGATGCAGAGGGGAGTTCCTGTTGCTCTGCCCTCATATACGCCGCTTATTATTCTGAAGTCATCGGCTTCCTTGCGTGGCGTTGAGATATTACCGCTTGGACGGCGCAGAGAGAGGCGAGATGCGATATAGCCTTCGTCTATTACCGTTCCCGGACGAAGTCCGTCAAGCACGGCAAAGAGCGCTTCGCCGTGGCTTTCGCCGCCGAGGGTTATTTGGAGAGAATTACCGAATGTGTTTTTCATGGTTTTGGTCCTTTTGAGGATTTGTTGGGACGTTGTGTTTACCTTCTCCCACTGGAGAAGGTATTTGGGACACCGTTTTGAACGGCGTTTCAGATGTTTTTACAAATACCGTACAGCTCCGACAACGTCACTTTTTTGACTGTGTAAGTTCCTATTTCGTCGCAGAATACTGCGTTGATGCCCGACGAGGTCGATTTTTTATCGTGTGAAACGGCGTCGAACGCCTTATCGATGTCATAGCTTGCTTTTGTCGGGAGATTTAACTTTTTCAGTATCGGTATCAGGCGTTCTCTTACGCTGTCAGCGCACATCGGAAGCATTCCGAGTGCAACGCATTCGCCGTGGTAATAGCCGAGACCGAGCGATTCGATCCCGTGACCTACCGTGTGTCCGAAATTCAGCACTCGGCGTAAGCCCTTTTCCTTTTCGTCCTGCTCAACGACCGATGCTTTGATCATAACGCTTTTCGCTATGATTTCTTCGAGGAAAGACATCGGATCTTCTTTTTCGAAAAGCTCAAAAAGCTCGGAATCGAAGGTTGCCGCCATTTTGAGCGCCTCGCACAGACCGTTTGAGACCTGGCGGTCGGGCAGCGATGAAAGAGTGCTTATATCTGCGATAACGCCCTTTGGCTGCTTGAATGCACCGACGATGTTTTTGACACCGCCGAAGTTTATTCCCGTTTTGCCGCCGACGGAGGAATCGACCTGCGAAAGCACCGTCGTCGGGATATTGTAAAAGTCGATTCCGCGCATATATGCCGATGCCGCAAAGCCTGTCAGGTCTCCGACAACGCCGCCGCCGACTGCTACTGCGCAGTCGCCTCTGTTGAAGCCGTAATCGAGCATTTTTTTAAGCAACAGCGAAAACGCTTCAATGCTTTTACTGCCCTCACCCTGTCCTACGGTAACGATATATGCTTCTTTGCACTGAGCCGCTACTGCCTTTGCATATTCCGTCGGCACTCCGTCGTCGGTGACGATTAGCACCTTGCGGTTCAGGTCGAAGAAGTTTTTTGCCTCGTTTATTATACCCTTGCCGATGTGGACGCTGTAAGTGTCGGGGCCAAGGTTGATTTTTACCGATTTCATATTTTTTCCTTATAGAGTTTTCGTTTGATATGCTCCTGCTATTTTGAGTCGGTCGCAGCAGCAGGAAAGCTCGTCCTTCAATACTCTTGCTTCGCCTTCGGTGAGGGTTCCTTCACATTCAACGTAGAAGTAGTAGCTCCAGAGCAGCTCCTTCATCGGACGGGAGCGCAGGGTTGTCATGTTATAGCCGTGGCGGCCGATTATGTTAATCGCCTCGGAAAGCGAGCCCGCCTCGTTACGGACGGTGAACATAAGAATGAAGCGATTTTCGGGAGCTTCCTTTATGCCGTGATTTATCGGTGCGCGTGTGAACACGCCGAAGCGTGTCGTGTTCGAACGGCTTTCGTTTATGTGTCTTTCAAGCACGGTAAGGCCGAATATCCTTGCACATTTCTCCGAGCAGATCGCGCCGACTGACGTATCATTCAGCTCCGATACTGCTTTTGCTGCCATTGCGGTGTTTTCGTACTGCACCTGGTCGAAGCCGTTTTCTCTTATGTAATTTGCACATTGGCTTAACGCCTGCGGATGGCTGATAACCTTTTTGATACCGTCCTTTTTTGCGCCCGGAATCGCAACGAGATCGTGAACGACGGGAAGATCGTACACTCCGCTTACGTAAAGCGGGCCTGAAAAGAGCATGTCAATTACCTGTCCGACGTCACCTGCGTAGCTGTTTTCGATCGGAAGCACCGCGCAGTCACATTCGCCGTTTACGACGGAATTATAAGCCTCGGTGAAGTTTCCGTAGGGGATCCTTTCGCCGCTTTCGAAAATCTTGCCTGCCGCAATATGCGCAAATGCGCCTACCGTTCCCGAGTATGCGATCCTCATGCCCTCGTTTAAGCGGGACTGAAAGGAGGATGAGAGGCTCATCGTTTCGTTTATGAAGCGGACGTAATACTCTCTGATTATCGGATCGGAAACGTATTCACAGTTTCTTGCCACGACCTCACGCTCGCGCTTTTCGTCGTGGATCGGCATGCCGACGCTTTTTTTGTGTGCGGCAATTGCCCTTGCCGCATTCATGCGTCGCTCAAAAAGCTCTGCCATTTCCTTGTCGATAAGATTTATTTCGTTTCTTGCGTTTGTAAGGTCGCTCATTATTGCCTCCGAATCGGGCTGTTTTTGAAAAAATTTTCCTATAATATTGTATTATATAACAATTGTCGGGTAATTTCAATAGGATAAAGCAATTTTTATTGACGGACAGTTAAAAACGTGATATTATATTTCTATCAAACGGTTTAGGCGGATGTTTTTATGCTAAATAACGAAATGTATAAGCTCGGCTCTGCTCCTTCGAAGATCAGAGAGCTTTTTGAATACGGAAGAAGGCTGAAGGGTGAGGTCGGTGAGGAAAACGTCTACGATTTCAGCCTCGGAAATCCCTCGACTCCTCCTCCGAAAAGAGTTTTATCCGAGATGGAGAGGATCTTGGCGGAAAGCGAGCCTTGCGCTCTCCACGGATATTCCTCTGCGCAGGGCGATATTGCCACCCGGCGTGCCGTTGCCGATGATCTGTCCTCTCGCTACGGCGCCAGGATCTCGCCCGAAAGGATATATATGACCTGCGGTGCGGCCGCCTCTCTTTGTATCACGATTCGCGCCCTTGTTTCGGGGGAAAACAACGAGATCATCGTTCAGGCTCCCTTCTTCCCCGAGTACAGGGTTTTTGTCGAAAGCAACGGCGGAAGGCTTCTTGTTTCGGAGGCTGATACCGTTAATTTTGAATTGAATATTCCGAAAATCGAAGCGCTCATTACCGAAAGAACGCAGGGAATTATTATAAATTCCCCGAACAATCCTTCAGGCGTTATTTACAGCGAAAAGGCATTGACTTTGCTTGCCGAGCTGCTTATGAAGAAGTCGAAGGAATACGGTCATCCGATCTATATAATTTCCGACGAGCCCTACCGTGAGCTTACCTACGGCAAAAAGGTCACTTATATTCCCGATATTTATCCCGATACGGTGATCTGCTATTCCTACTCGAAGTCGTTTTCGCTTCCCGGTGAGCGAATCGGATATATCGCGCTTCCCGACGGAATAAGCGATATTGACGAGCTTTATTATGCTGTCTGCGGAGCAGGAAGATCGCTCGGCTACGTTTGCGCGCCTACCTTTATGCAGAAGGTCGTTGCTTCCTGCGCATCCGAGGTCAGCGACCTCTCGGTTTACAGAAAAAATCGGGATAATCTTTATGCCGCGCTGACGGTTATGGGTTATCGCTGTGTCATTCCCGACGGAGCTTTTTATCTCTTTGTTGAGGCTCCCGGCGGTGATGCTGTGAAATTCAGCGAAAAGGCGAAGGAGCTTGGGCTTCTTCTCGTTCCCGGTGACGGATTTGGCTGTCCCGGATATTTGAGAATTTCTTACTGCGTTTCGGAGGAAACGGTAAGACGTTCGCTTCCTGCCTTTGGTAAGGCGATAGATCTGTTTTCATGACGGAGCTTTTTATTAACGAGAGCTTGACAGAGGTTAATGACGGAATCAAGCTGATCCAGAACAAAAAAGGACTGACCTACGGCACCGATGCATTTTTGCTTTCGGCCTTTATCAAGGCGAAAAAAAGCGGTATTGCCGCAGAGATCGGAAGCGGAAGCGGGATAATCTCGCTGCTTCTTGCACAGCGTGGGAAATTTAAAAAAATTTTTGCACTTGAGGTTCAGGAATATTATGCTTCGCTCACCGAGCGAAATGCCGCTTTGAACGGTTTGGACGGCACTATCGAGGCTGTTTATACCGATGCGAGGGACTTTAAGACTGAATGTGATGCGGTGTTTATGAATCCGCCTTACATGAAGGTCGGTGACGGCAAGCGCAACGAGGACGACGGCAAATATGCCGCCCGTCACGAGCTGAACGGAGATATAACCGAGCTTTGTGCCGCCGCTTCGGGAATGCTGAAATTCGGCGGAGATGCATACGTCGTTTACCGTCCCGATCGGCTTACAGACCTCATTTGTGCGCTTCGGGAGAGCAGGCTTGAGCCGAAAAGCATTTGCTTCGTTCACCAGAGCGCAAGCCATGCGCCGTGTCTTGTCTTGATTTCGGCTAAAAAGGGAGGCAAAAGCGGAGTTACCGTTATGCGACCGCTTATGTTGACCGACGAAAAGGGAAATGAGAGCGATGACTGCGCTTATATTTATGAAAACGGAAATTGGCTGAAAGGATAAAATTATGTCCGATACCGAAAAAAATAAAATTCTGCCTTCGACCTTATATCTCGTTGCTACGCCGATAGGAAATCTTGACGATATGACCTTTCGCGCGGTCAAGACTTTAAGCGAGGTCGATTTTATCGCCGCAGAGGATACGAGAGTGACTGCAAAGCTGCTTTCTGCTTACGAGATCAAAAAGCCCTGTGTGACGTATGAGGAGCATACCAAGCGTGCGGCGGGAGAAATGATTCTTTCTCGGCTTAAGGGCGGCGAAAGCTGTGCGCTTGTGACCGATGCGGGAACACCTGCCATCAGCGATCCCGGCGAGGATCTCGTTCGTCTTTGCGCCGAAAACGGAATAAAGGTCGTTTCGGTTCCCGGCGCTTGTGCGGCGGTGAATGCGCTTGCTCTATCGGGGCTTTCTACGAGAAGATTCGTCTTTGAGGGATTCCTTGAGGGCAAGGACGGAGCGAAAAGGGAAAGGCTCAACACGCTTTCCGCCGAGGATAGAAGCATAATTTTCTACGAGGCGCCTCATCGCCTATGCGAGGCTGTTAAAATGATGGCCGAGGCGTTCGGATATGACCGCAAGGCGGCTTTTTGCCGTGAGCTTACCAAGAGAAACGAGGAGATCCTTCGTCTTACATTCGGTGAGGCTCTTGAACACTTTGAAAAGAACGAGCCGAGGGGCGAGTTCGTCATAGTTGTTGACGGGCGCAAGGAGAACACCGACGCTTTCTGGATGGAAATGACTCTGCCCGAGCACGTTCTTTACTATGTAGAGAAGATGGGACTTGACAAAATGTCGGCTGTAAAGGCCGTGGCAAAGGATCGCGGTTTGCCGAAAAATGCGGTGTATAAGGAATTCTTAAATTACGAGAACAAATAAAGAACGGCGGCAGACCGCCGTTCTTTTTTTGTGCGGTTTCCGATTTTGCGGATTTAAAGGCTCGAAAAACCGCTTCGATAACGACGAAGCGGTCACAAATGCTCCGTATGCATATAATGTCAGTAGCAAAAAGCGCGACGGAGAAATTTCATTTTTGGGCTTAAAATGAAGCTTATCTTTCAACAAAACGCATAAAAAAGACCAAAATGTGCTGGCAAATACTGTCAAATTGGTGGAAATGACAAAAATCTCTTGATTTGTTGAAATTTTTGTGTTAGAATGATATTTGGGTTAAATTGGCGAATTGAATTTCTATGAAAGGAGAGCCACCGAAATGGACTTCCGCGCCATGCTCGCAAAAGTGAATATCGGACTGAAAAAGTGTCTTGCTTTTATAGGCGACAAGGCGAAAAAGCTCGGTGCTTTTACGGCAGAAGCGGCGAAAAAGAGCTTCGCTTTCATTCGTGAAAGCATGAAGAAGCGCAGCGGCAAGATCATCGCGGCGGTTTCTGCTTTTGCTATTCTTCTCACCTCTACCGTTATGATAGTTTCGGCGGCGACCTCCGGCGTTGTTTACGTTGACGGCGTTGCTGTATGTAAGGTCGGAAGCCGCAAGGAGTTCAATGAGGCGCTTGCGATTCTTGAAAAGCTTCACGTTGAAAACAAAATTTCCGACAGAACAAATAAGAAGATAACCTGTTCCTTTACACTTTCTTCCGCAAAGCGAGTTAATGCAAGCGGCTGTGCTGAAATTCTTTATAATGAATGCCTTAACGACTATGTTCGTGCTTACAGCATTTCCATGAAGGATATCGAGATCGGCTTCTGCGCTACATACGCTGATGCTGAACGTGTAATTGAACATTTTAAGCAGCACATATTCGACAGCATCCTCGAAAAGAACGAGGCTGCCGATTCGGTCGAGCTTACCACTGATTTTACGATCACCTCGAAGATCTGCCGTGCTGACAGGGTTGTGAAGCCCGAAACGCTTTGCCGTGCTATCCTTAACGTAGAGGATCACGATGTCGAGTCTGAAGGTGGCGATTCCTCAAACAGAGTTACTGCAAACGGCTCACTTGAGTTCCTTTATGCAGATAAGAACTTTGCATTCGGTATGCTTAAAAACGAGGCAGAGGCAGAGGTTCCTAACTTCGACTTCTCCTTCAACCTCGGCGTGCTTAATTCTACTATCGAATACAAGACCTGCGTTCACGAGACCTATTCCGAAATAGTCCCCTTTGAAACCATCAAGGTTGAGACCGACGAGCTTTTTGTCGGAGAAACCGGAATTAAGCAGGCGGGTGAAAACGGAATTGCCGAGAACGTATACGAAATCGCTTATGTGAACGGCGTTGAGGTATCGAAGACGCTTATATCGTCCGAGGTCGTTTGCCAGCCTACGCCCTGCATTCAGCTTGTCGGTACGAAGAAGTATCCTGCTACGAATCCGACAGGTCAGTTTATGTGGCCGGTTATTGAGAAATTTGTAATTACCTCCGTATTCGGCGAAAACCGTAGCGGACTTGATGCGGCGGGAACTTATCACAATGCTCTTGATATTGCTGCGAAGCGTGGAACGACGGTTTATGCAGCTGACGGCGGCGTTGTAGTGTTTGCTGCGGAAGAGGGAACCTACGGTCTTATCGTTAAGATCGCTCATGAAAGCGGCGTTGAAACGAGATATGCGCACCTTGACAGAATTGATGTTAAGGTTGGAGACAAGGTTTATAAAGGTCAGCCGATCGGAAAAATGGGAATCACCGGACGAGTTACCGGCCCGCATCTCCATTTCGAGGTTCGTATAAACGGCAAGCCTGTCGATCCCTTTAAGTATCTTCCTTCGAAGAAGCCTTGGCAGTGAGAATAATGTTTAATTAACAAGAACGGGAAACCGTTCTTGTTTTTTACACCTTCTCCGTCAACCTTCGGTTGACACCTGTCTCGCTGGAGAAGGTATAACAACATGGCAAAGCTTCGCTACGTTTCTTTGGCTCCCCCTCTGGGGGAGCTGTCGATGAAATCGACTGAGAGGGTGTAGGGCGGGGGCTTGCTCCCGCCGCACAAAAACAATGTTACATTCCTTTGGGAACGGCGGCGTTGCCGCCTACACCTCATCCGGTTTCGCTTCGCTCAACCACCTTCCCCAAGGGGAAGGCAAGACAGCGCCCCGATGCTTTGCCACGTTGTTGGTAGGGACAGTCGTCCTCGACTGTCCGTTTGAAAACAATGTTACATTCCTTTCGGAAACGGCGGGAGCAAGCCCCCGCCCTACGGTGTCTAGTATTCGCCTTATGTCGAGGATAGAATGAGAGCGGGAGCAGCGGTGCGTCGGGGACGTCGCACCCTACAAAGAAACGTTTGAAAGTTGTGCGGTAGGGGCTGGCGCCCTCGACAGCCCGCAAAAAAGCGATGTTACATCACTTTGGAACACGGTTGCTTCGCAACCTACCTCATCCGACATTTGCTCTGCAAATGCCACCTTCCCCTCAGGGGAAGGCAAGAGGGTATGGCGGAGATTTGAGAGGCTGTTATGGCTCCCCCTCTGGGGGATCTGTCGATGAAATCGACTGAGAGGGTGTAGGGCGGGGGCTTGCTCCCGCCGCACAAAAACAATGTTACATTCCTTGGTAACGGGGCGTCGAGGCGCCGCCCCCTACCGAGAAGCGTTTGAAATTTGTGCGGTAGGGACAGGCGTCCTCGACTGTCCGTTTGAAAACAATGTTACATTCCTTTGGAAACGGCGGGAGCAAGCCCCCGCCCTACGGTGTCTAGTATTCGCCTTATGTCGAGGATAGAATGAGAGCGGGAGCAGCGGTGCGTCGGGGACGTCGCACCCTACAAAGAAACGTTTG
>JAZNXR010000087.1:0-6548 GCA_045593985.1 Eubacteriales bacterium | reverse complement strand
AGGAAGCTTGTAGTTTTCTGCGATTTTACGAACGATCGCAGCCGCTGCTCTCCAGTCAGGAAGCTTTTCGCCGAGGAACGCATGGAATACTGTTCCCGATGTGTAAAGAGTCTGAAGCTCGTCCTGAACGTCAAGTGCGGTAAAGATATCATCGGTGTAGCCAACAGGAAGGTGCGACGAGTTGGTATAATAGGGTGTATCGCCCTCTTTTGCTGCGGTAATGATATCGGGGTAATGCTTTCTGTCGTGCTTTGCAAGACGGAAGGTTGTAGATTCAGCGGGAGTTGCCTCGAGGTTGTAAAGATCGCCGTATTCCTCCTGATAGTCGGAGAGGCGTTCTCTCATGTGGTTGAGGACCTTCTTTGCAAATTCCTGCGTTTCCACGTGTGTGAGATCCATGCGGAGCCAATTAGCATTCAGACCGACCTCGTTCATACCGATCATACCGATAGTAGAGAAGTGGTTATCAAACGTGCCGAGGTAACGCTTCGTGTAGGGGTAGAGTCCTTCATTGAGAAGCTTTGTAATTACAGTTCTCTTGATCTTAAGCGAACGGGCAGCGATGTCCATCATTCTGTTAAGACGGGCGAAGAAGTCACCTTCGTCCTTTGCGAGGTATGCAATTCTCGGAAGGTTAATGGTAACAACGCCGACAGAACCGGTGCTTTCACCTGAGCCGAAGAAACCGCCGGACTTCTTGCGAAGCTCACGAAGGTCAAGACGGAGACGGCAGCACATGGAACGAACGTCGGAAGGCTCCATATCAGAGTTAACGTAGTTAGAGAAGTAAGGAGTGCCGTACTTTGAGGTCATTTCAAAGAGAAGCTTATTGTTCTCGGTTTCAGACCAGTCAAAATCGGAGGTGATAGAATAGGTAGGAATCGGATACTGGAAGCCGCGGCCGTTAGCATCGCCCTCGATCATGATCTCGATGAACGCCTTATTGACCATGTCCATTTCTTTCTTGCAGTCCTTGTACTTGAAGTCAACCTCTTTGCCGCCGATAATACAGTTCTGTTCTGCAAGGTCAGCAGGAACAACCCAGTCAAGGGTAATGTTGGAGAAGGGAGCCTGAGTACCCCAACGAGAAGGAGTGTTTACTCCGTAAACAAAGGACTCGATGCACTTCTTGACCTGATCGTAGGTGAGGTTGTCCTTCTTGACGAAGGGCGCAAGATAGGTGTCAAAGGAGGAGAACGCCTGAGCGCCTGCCCACTCGTTCTGCATAATTCCGAGGAAGTTAACCATCTGATTACAGAGGGTTGCAAGATGAGATGCGGGAGCTGATGTAATCTTGCCGGGAACGCCGCCAAGACCTTCCTTGATAAGCTGCTTCAGCGACCAACCTGCACAGTAACCGGTAAGCATCGAAAGGTCATGAAGGTGAATATCGCCGTTACGGTGAGCGTTTGCGATTTCGTCGTCATAAATTTCCGAGAGCCAGTAGTTAGCCGTAATTGCTCCTGAGTTTGAGAGAATAAGACCGCCTACGGAGTAGGTAACGGTCGAGTTTTCCTTTACTCTCCAGTCACCCATGCCGAGATACTGGTCTACGATGTCCTTGTAGTCGACGATCGTGTTTCTCATATTACGGATTTTTTCGTGCTGACGGCGGTAGAGAATATACGCTTTGGCAACGTCAGAATAACCTGCCTGAATAAGTACGTTCTCGACGCTGTCCTGAATATCCTCGACAGAAACGATATCGTCCTTGATCTTCGGCTCAAATGCTGCTGTAACCTTTAGCGCAAGAAAGTCGATGATGTCCTGGTTATACTGCTTTTCAAGAGCATCAAATGCGAGCTTGATAGCAGCGCTGATCTTTGAAAGCTCAAAGGGGATTATTTTACCTGTTCTTTTTCTTACGTTGTACATAATCTATTTCCTTTCATTAATATGATAAATTGAACACAAAATAGTGGGTGGATTTCTATGATAACACAATATTTAGTGTCGGTCAATAGGCAGTATGACAAAATATAGTGATAAAAATTTGTGTATTTTAGTTTCAAATTCCGCGAATATCGGCATTTGGAACAAATTTTTTTAGCTTAGATAGGATATCCTTCATCTCACTTGGCAAAAATCCCGAAATTCCTTCTCCGATCAGACGGCCTGAATCTACGAAGCTTTGGAGAAAATATTTTTCATTATTTCCAAGAATTTTTCCGATTTCGATAATGTCATCCTCTGTGTGTAACGGTTTGCACACTGTTGTGCGGAATTCATGATCCACTTTTGAGGATTTAAGAAAATCAATACTCTCTAAAAAAGGAGTAACATCAATATTCGGTACTCCGACTGTTTGCGGATATTTTGAAGGTGCGTTCTTTACGTCCATTGCAACGTAATCGCAAAGGTCGTTTTCCACAATGCTTTTCAGCAGGGAAGGAGAAGAGCCGTTAGTGTCAAGCTTAATCATAGCTCCGGTTTCTCTTATCCTCCTGCAAAAATCGGGGAGGTCCTTGTTCAGTATAGGCTCGCCACCGGTTATGCAAATACCGTCAATTAAGCCTTTTCTCTTAATTAAATACGTAATTATTTCATCCTCTGAAAAGGTTTTTGTATCAAATGAGGATAAAACTAAGTCGGCGTTATGACAAAAAGGGCATCTCAGATTGCAGCCTGCGGTAAATACCGTGCAAGCGGTTTTTCCCGGGTAGTCGAGAAGTGTCAGTTTTTGAAATCCCGCAATAACCATAAAATCACCCCCAAAGCGCGAGCAAGATTATATTAACACAAAATACAGATTATGTCAATATGTCAGACACAATATATAGTGTTGTTTTCTGTACAAAAATTCGGTTGATTTTTTGTTGATTTTGCGGTATAATATCTAAGTAATGCTTTGTTGGAGAATAATTAATGAAAAACAAGATCGTTAAAAATATATTTGAATGGCTCCTTATGCTTGTGGCCTGTGCGATATATTCCGTCGGAATAGCACTGTTCCTTTCGCCAAACGCACTTGCCCCCGGCGGAATGAGCGGTGTTGCTATTATCATTAACAAATTAACCGGTGCCCCTACGGGACTTATGATAGTTTGCCTGAATATTCCGTTATTGATTGCGGGGTTTTTCTATGTAGGAAGATCTTTTTTAATCAAAACGATAACCTCGATTGCGGTTTCCTCGGCTCTTATCGACCTTTGGCCCAAGATTTTGAGCAGAAACCTCGTTCCGGTTACCTCAAACGAACTTCTTGCGGGAATTGTTGGCGGCGTTCTTTGCGCAGTTGGAATCGGCTTTATATTTAGATGCGGCGGCTCTACCGGCGGAACTGACATTATTGCGAAGCTCGCACGGCGTTTCGTTCCGTCGCTTAAAACCGGCAGCGTTTTTCTGATTGTCGACTCAACTATTATTGCTGCATCTGTGTTTGCTACACACAAGATTGAGCTTGCGCTTTATGCGGGAATTTCGCTCTTTATTACCACTCTCGTTATCGATAAAGTTTTGTACGGAAGTGATGAGGCGAAGCTCCTCATTATTATGAGCTCTAATCCTGACGTCGTTGCTAAAGCGCTTCTGACCGAAATTGATGCCGGTGTTACCTTTGCTGACGGCGCGGGAGCATATTCCGGAAAAGAGACAAAGATAATAATTTGCGCAGTCAAAAAGCAGTCCTTCCATAAAGCTAAACGACTTGTATGCCAGGTTGATCCGGCTTCCTTTATTATCGTATCTAACGCATCGGAAATATACGGCGAGGGATATAAGCCTCACAACGTCGAGGAGCTGTAACATGTCCATTAAAATAGGATCTGTTTCTCTCAATCACGGCCTGATTCTTGCTCCTATGGCAGGAGTTACGGATAGAGCTTACAGAAATATCTGCCGCAAGCATGGCGCAGAGCTTGTAGTAACCGAAATGGTGTCTGCAAAGGCACTTCATTTTAATGATGAAGGCTCATTTGAGCTTGCCTCGCTATTTCCTTATGAAGACAACACATTCGTTCAGCTATTCGGCCATGAGCCGGAAATTCTCGTCGAGGCACTTCATAAGGTTTGCACTCCGAAGGACGGACAAATAACCCCTCTCGGAATTGATATCAACATGGGCTGCCCCATGAAAAAGATTGTAAATAACGGTGAAGGCTCCGCATTGCTCAAAAATCCGGAGCTTATCGGCAGAATTGTAAGATCGTTACGAGACTCTACCGAGCTGCCTCTTACAGTAAAGATCAGACTCGGCTGGGATGCATCATCCATTAATGCCACCGAGGTTGCATTCATTGCCGCTGAGAACGGCGCAGACGCAATTACCGTGCACGGAAGAACTAGGGAGCAGATGTACAGCCCTGAGGTTAATATTGCAGAAATAGCGGTAGTAAAAGCCGCCGTGGGCATTCCCGTAATAGCGAACGGGGGAATATTTACCGCCGAGGATGCAATCGAAATGTTTAACGACACAAAATGTGACGGCATAATGCTCGGTCGAGGCACAATGGGTAACCCGTGGTTGTTCGAGGAAATTGCTGCAAAAATTGAAGGCAAGCCCTATTATCTACCCGATATTGATGTGAGACTTAAAGAAGCGATGACACAGGTCGAGGAAATGATTGCCGATAAGGGTGAGCGCACGGGTGTTCTTGAAGCACGCAGACACCTTTCTTATTACATAAAGAATGTCAAAGGTGCATCAAGCGCTCGTCATAAGTTGAATTTTGCTAACAGCAAGGATGAGCTGTTTTCGATTATCGAGGAATTTATAAAAAAATAAGAGGCAGAATTCTGCCTCTTATTTTAATATCCGGCTTTGTTGTATGGAACAGTTAATTCACAAACGCGAAATACGCCGGGAGTTATCGACTCGGGATCGAAATACAGTATAATGCCGGTCTCTTTCAGATAGAAGTTATTTAAATCAATACAATCTTTAAGGGAATCAAGAGCATCACTGTAATAAAGATCAGGGTTGATTTTTATGTGTTGGGTGAATATATCAAGAATGTAGCGCTCCGATGCTTGCCTGTCAAGATTCAAAAACGCAGATAGGTCAACCTGATCGCCCGTCAAAAGGTCGAAGCACATTGTGTAAATATATTCGGACGGATCGTTAAAGCCTTCAATCTTTACTGTTCTGAACATGATAGAGAGATAACCGTTCTTTGAATATACTGACTCAACTCGAGTTGTAAATTCAAAGCCAAGGAAGCTCATTCCGTTGTTTTCCGCTCTTATTAAAGCTTCTTCGGAATTGGTCTTTTCATAATCCTTGATCGTTACGTTCTCATACGCAAAATTGTATATTGCGTTATTGATTTTATCGGTTGTTTCAGTATATTTACACTCGATTTCCGGATAGGTCGTAATTGAATAAATATATTCGATTTGATCGGTTTCGTATATGTCCTCGAGCGTTTTAACGGTATGAGTTACCTGTATGTCCTCACGGTTTGCCGCGGGAGGGACTGGCGGATAAGTAAGCTCGGGCTTTTTGCTTTCGCCCTTGTTGTCTTCTATATTAATCAACAAGATTGCAATGATTAAGATAAGAGAGACGGCAATAAGCACCGCTGCAAGAGGCTTATAATTAAATTTTGAAATCTTTCTCATTTCATTACAGAAAGAGCAGAGCCGATAACCGTTGCGAAGTTAGACATTTTCGGCACAAGGAAATTAACCTTGAATATCTTGGTAAGAGAGTCGAAAATGGGCTGTGCTTGATGAAGCGTTGTGAGATTTCCCGTCATAACGATATTTTCGATGTTGTTTGCTCGAGAAGCAAAGAGCGAAAGCATTGCTACGCTTTCGAAAATCATATTAATCAGTCCGAGAGCGAGATCATTCTTTGATGCAAGATCCGAAAGCTTGCCGAAATTCGCAGCAGTCAAGCTGCTTGACATTCCCGGGAGGTCCTTGCGGGTAATATCCGAAACCATCAAATCGATATTAGAAAGATCTCCGTCCTTTGCAAGCTCAACGATAGAATCTATATCGCTAACGCCGATGAGCCGCTTTGAAAGGCCGATGAGTGTACCGCCGCCAACGCCTGTACCGCCAAGATATAAAGGATCGCTTGACTTTTCAGCCTTAACGATTGCAGTACCCGTTCCCATGCTCACGACTATGGCTTTTTCGAGATTCGACAGATATAATCCGCCAAGTCCAATACATTGAAACTCGGAAATATGCTCGCACTCTACACCGTATAACGGCTTGTTAATAAAGCTCGATCCTACACCGGTAACGGTTATTTTTTTTATATCAGAAAGCGAAATGCCGTTCGCATCGGTGAATTTTCCGAAGGCGCCGTAAAGAGAAGTGAGAGGATCATTCGCCTTAACAAGCATAGGGGATATAAGATTTCTGTTTTGGTCGAAGCCGACGATCTTAGTCGTACTTCCTCCGACGTCTATTCCTAATATTACGCCCATAGTAATCTCCTGTGATTTTTTTACAGTATAACACAAATATAATATTAAATCAATAAAATTACATTTATATTTTTTTAAAAAAATTTAAAATTTGAGTTGACAAATTAAAACCTTTGTGCTATAATGCTTGAGTACGATAAATGCGGGTGTTGTTCAATGGTAGAATTC
>JAZNXR010000086.1:0-4354 GCA_045593985.1 Eubacteriales bacterium | reverse complement strand
CGCAAAATGATGCATCGACTTCGTCGATATGATGTATTGCGCTATGCGCAATATGATGTAAATTCGCTTCGCTCATTTATGATGCGAAGCGTTCCTTAATGTTGCGAAGCAACACATCATTAACGAAGTGACATCATTAGCGTAGCATCATCATGTTCCCGAAGGGAACGCTTCATTGAAAAACGACAAGTTTCTGTCGAAACTTGTCGTTTTTCATGGTGCGGGTGACAGGGGTCGAACCTGCACGCCTCTCGGCGTAAGATCCTAAATCTTATGCGTATGCCAATTTCGCCACACCCGCGTGAAGGTTATTTTAACACACCGAAGCGTTTTTGTCAATGAGATTATGGATTTTTGCACAAAAACAGAAGCAAATTTTTTCATTATTTTTCATACGCGCGCAAGTGAAAGCGATTGACAATATATTATAAGTATGGTATAATGTACGAAATACGATTTTCGGATATCTACGTGCGATTTTCTCGGAGGAAAAAGATGGAACTCACACTTAAAGGCGGATATGTTTACACAAGCGGTCACTTTGAAAAGAAAGACGTTACCGTTTCCTTTTCCGCTTTTCCTTTTTCCGACTCTGTTATTGACGTTTCAAATAAATATATTTTTCCCGGCTTTGCTGATGTTCATGTTCATCTTCGCGAGCCGGGCTTTTCTTATAAAGAGACGGTAAAAAGCGGCACCGAGGCAGGTGCTGCGGGCGGATATACCGCATTATGCACGATGCCGAATTTGAATCCGACTCCTGACAGTGTCGAAAATCTCAAGGCGCAGCTCGACATTATTGAGCGTGACGCATCGGTCGCCGTTCTGCCGTTTGGCACGATAACGGTCGGCGAAAGGGGCGAGGTGCTGTCCGATATGGAGGGTATCTCGGACAAGGTCTGCGGCTTTTCGGACGACGGCAGAGGCGTGCAGGACGAGAAGATGATGGTCTCTGCAATGGAGAACGCCGCACGGCTCGGAAAAATAATCTCCGCCCACTGCGAGGACAACTCGCTTCTTAACGGAGGCTACATTCACGACGGCGAGTATGCAAAAGCACACGGTCACAAAGGAATTTGCTCCGAGAGCGAATGGGGGCCGATAGCGAGGGATATTGAGCTTGTCAAAAGGACGGGCTGCGCATACCACGTCTGCCACATTTCGACCAAAGAAAGCGTTGACATTATCAGACGAGCAAAGGCGGAGGGCGTAAACATAACCTGCGAGACAGGGCCGCATTATCTCACGCTTTGCGACGAGGATCTATTGGAGCACGGACGGTTTAAAATGAATCCGCCGCTTCGTTCGAGAGCCGACATGGAGGCGCTGATCGAGGGAATCGTCGACGGAACGATAGATATGATCGCAACCGATCACGCTCCGCATTCCGAGGAAGAAAAGAGCCGAGGGCTTGAAAAGAGCGCAATGGGAGTTGTCGGACTTGAAAGCTCATTCCCTGTTCTATACACGAAGCTGGTAAAAACGGGAATAATCACGCTTGAAAAGCTGATCTGCCTTATGAGCGAAGCGCCGAGAAGCCGATTTGATATTGACACGGACGTCGGCTTTACGGTATTCGACCTCGATGCGTGCTATAAAATAAACCCCGACGAATTCAAGACAAAGGGAAGGGCAACGCCCTTTGAAGGTATGACGGTCTACGGCAAATGCCTTATGACGGTGTATGACGGAAAAATAGTTTATAATGCGATTGGATGATCACGAATAAGCCTCCCTTTGCACAAGGGAGCCGACGGTGCGTCGAGGACGTCGCACCCTACAAGGAAAACATTGATCGTCCTCGCACAATCACGAAAACAAACCCTAACGGAGGAAAAATAAAATGGCTAAAAGAAAAGATTTAAAGAAAATTCTTATCATCGGCTCAGGCCCTATCATCATAGGTCAGGCAGCCGAGTTTGACTATGCAGGCACGCAGGCGTGTCTTGCGCTCAAGGAGGAGGGCTACGAGGTCGTTCTCTGCAACTCTAACCCTGCAACGATAATGACCGATACCTCTATTGCCGATAAGGTATATATGGAGCCTCTTACCCTTGAATACATAGCAAAAATTCTCCGTTACGAGCGCCCCGACGCTATCGTTCCCGGAATCGGCGGACAGACGGGACTTAACCTCGCAATGCAGCTTGAAAAGAAGGGCGTTCTCAAGGAGTGCGGCGTTGAGCTTCTCGGCACAAGCTCGGAATCGATCGAGCGTGCAGAGGACAGAGAGCTCTTCAAGGTGCTTTGCCAGTCGATAGGCGAGCCTGTTATTCCCTCCGAGATAACCTATTCCATTGAGGAAGCGAAGGAAGCTGCAAAGCGCATCGGCTATCCTGTTGTTCTCCGTCCCGCATTCACGCTCGGCGGCACAGGCGGCGGCTTTGCTTATAATGAAGAAGAGCTTGTTACCGTCGGTCTTAACGCCTTCAAGCTTTCCCCCGTTCATCAGGTTCTTATCGAAAAGAGCGTTAAGGGCTACAAGGAAATCGAATTTGAGGTTATGAGAGACAGCTCCGACCGTGCGATCACGATCTGCGGTATGGAAAATATGGATCCTGTCGGCGTTCACACGGGCGACTCGATAGTTGTTGCGCCGATTCTTTCGCTTAACGATCACGACCTTAAAATGCTCAACGATTCTGCTATAAAGATCATCCGTGAGCTTAAGATCGAGGGCGGCTGTAACGTACAGTTTGCGCTCAACCCCGAAACCTCGGAATATTACCTTATCGAGGTAAACCCGAGAGTTTCCCGTTCGAGTGCGCTTGCTTCGAAGGCGTCGGGATATCCGATCGCAAGAGTTACGGCGAAAATTGCTGTCGGTATGACGCTTGACGAAATACCGGTAGCGGGCGGCATGGGAGATAAGGAGCCGAAGCTCGACTATATCGTAGCAAAGTTCCCCCGCTTCCCGTTTGATAAATTCACCTCCGCATCCGATATTCTCGGAACGCAGATGAAGGCAACCGGTGAGGTTATGGGAATAGGCTCGAATCTTGAGGAATGCTTCCTTAAATCGGTGCGCTCCCTTGAAACCGGCGTTTGCCATATTCATCATGCAAAGTTTGATAATTATTCAAGAGAGGAGCTTTTTGACTACATAAAGAAGTTCCACGCTGACAGCGTTTACGCTATCGCACAGCTTCTCCGTCTCGGTGCAACGGTTGCTCAGCTTCACGAGGCAACCATGATAACCGAGCTGTTCCTTGAAAGCCTTGAAAAGATCGTCAAGATGGAGAACACACTTCGTGTTAAGCGTGGTGACAAGGAAACTCTTAAGGCTGCAAAGAAGCTCGGCTTCTCCGATAAGATGATAGCAAAGCTCTGGGATATCGATGAGCTTTCGGTTTACAATCTCCGTAAAGCGGGAGGAATCATCCCTGTATTCAAGATGGTAGACACTCTCCATACAGGAAAATATATTGCATATCTCTACTCGACCTACACGGGAGAAAACGATTCCCGTCTTTCCGACAAAAAGAAGATAGTAACCCTCGGCGCAGGGCCGATCCGTATCGGTCAGGGCGTTGAATTCGACTATTCGACAGTTCACGCAGTTCAGACGATAAGAAAGTCGGGCTACGAGGCGATCATTATAAACAACAACCCCGAAACCGTTTCGACAGACTATACGACGGCAGATAAGCTCTATTTCGAGCCGCTGACGCCTGAGGACGTTATGGCGATAATCGACTTCGAGAAGCCCGAGGGAGTAATCGCTTCTCTCGGCGGACAGACCGCGATCAATCTCGCACAGCCGCTTACCGACCGTGGAGTTAAGATAATCGGTACAGACTGTGCCGCAATTGACCGTGCAGAGGACAGAAATGCCTTTGAAAACCTCCTTAACGAGCTTGATATTCCCCGTGCAAAGGGACAGGCTGTAACAAATATTGAGGACGGAATCAAGGCGGCAGCCGAGATCGGTTATCCTGTTCTCGTTCGTCCCTCCTTCGTTCTCGGAGGACGTGCAATGCAGATCGTTGCAGGCGAGGAGCAGCTTCGCCACTACCTCAAGACCGCAGTTGAAATTGACGAGGACAAGCCTGTTCTCGTTGACAAGTACATCATCGGTAAAGAGGTAGAGGTAGACGCTATCTGCGACGGCAGAGACGTATTCGTACCCGGAATAATGGAGCTTGTTGAAAGAACAGGTATCCACTCCGGCGACTCTATCAGCGTATATCCCACCTTCAGCATCTCCGATAAAGTAAAAGGCACCATTCTTCAGTATGCAAAAAAACTCGGCCTCGGAATCGGAATCATCGGTCTTTACAACATCCAGTTCATCGTTGACAGAAACGAGAACGTATACATCATCGAAGTTAACCCGCGTTCTTCAAGAACAGTT
>JAZNXR010000085.1:0-6444 GCA_045593985.1 Eubacteriales bacterium | reverse complement strand
CCGTCAACAAGTCCGCCCGGACCTACTGCGACAACCTCACATATCTGCGGTTTTTCCTTTGCTGCACCTGCAAGAAGAATACCGCTCTTCGTCGTTTCCTCTGCTTCGACCGACTTTACAACTACACGGTCGAATAGCGGTTTGATAGTCATAATTATTTCCTCCTAAATGACATATTTTAGCACTCAAGAGCTGCGAGTGCTAACGCACATTGTTGATTATAAACGAGAGGCTTTGAAATTGCAAGCATTTTGCCTCTATGTTTACACATAGTTAACATTTTTTGGTATTAAGGATTTACTATTTTACAAAATCAAATTCAAAGTCATACATACGAACCGTGTCACCGTCAGTTACTCCGGCTTCCTCGAGTTTTTCAATCACCCCGTTAACACGAAGCATTCTCTGAAAATAATTAAGAGAATCTCTGTCCTCAAAGTTAACTCGGCCGACAAGACGCCAGAGCCATTCCGACTCGCAAACGAAAACCTTACCGTCCTTATAGATCTCAAGCTCATCAAATTCGTCGTTTTCGACTTCCTCAATGAAATCAGGCTCAAATATTGTGAGCGGAGGAAGATCATTCAGCATCCTTGCTACGTAATTTATCAGCTCCTTGACGTTCTCGCCCGTCAATGCCGAAACAAAGAACAAGGTAAGCCCCTTCTCCTTGCAGTAAGCTTCAAGATCACTCACGTGTTCATTATATTCGGCAAGAGACGAATCGTACTTATTCGCAACAATAATTTGAGGACGCGTTGAAAGCTCAGGGTTGTACTGCTCAAGTTCACGATTTATAAGCTCGATGTCCTCACGGGGATCTCGATCACAATCAGCGTCAATATTAACAAGATGAAGCATCACACGGCATCTGTCTATATGGCGAAGGAAGCTATGGCCAAGCCCCTTCCCTTCAGACGCGCCTTCTATAAGCCCCGGGATATCGGCGCAGACGAAGCCCTTGCCACCGTCAACCTTGACAACTCCAAGATTGGGTGACAGCGTTGTGAAATCGTAATCTGCTATTTTGGGGGTTGCTGCACTGATTTTAGCAAGAAGCGAGGACTTTCCGACGCTCGGCAGTCCGATAAGAGCAACGTCTGCGAGCATCTTCAATTCGAAAATAACCTCTTTCTCCTCACCTTTAAGACCGCTTTTAGCAAAACGCGGAATTTGTCTTGTCGGGGTAGCAAAATGTCTGTTTCCCCAACCGCCCTTGCCGCCTTTACATAGGATAAAATCCTCGCGATCGGACATATCGACTATAATTCTTCCGCTTTCGGCGTCCTTTACGACAGTTCCGGGCGGAACAGGAAGAATAATATCCTCGCCGTCAGCTCCATGGAGCTTACCGGTCATTCCATTACCACCGTTTTCTGCAATGAATTTGTGGCGATATTTATATTTTAAAAGCGTATTGTCTCCGTTCTCGATGCGAAGAATAATATTGCCGCCACGCCCGCCGTCACCGCCGTCGGGGCCACCGTGAGAAACATATTTTTCTCTATGAAAGCTTACGGCGCCGTTACCGCCGTTTCCAGCCTTCACATAAACTCGTACATAATCTGTAATCAACTATATTCACCTCACTCGTTTATGAGCCTTAGTAATCCTTCCTCATCAATAACCGTAATACCGAGCGATTCTGCTTTAGTAAGCTTTGAGCCTGCTTCTGCGCCTGCAACGACGTATGTCGTTTTCTTTGACACAGACGAGGATGTTTTCCCGCCATTTTCTTCAATAAGAGCAGATGCATCCGAACGCGACATGGTCGGGAGTGTGCCGGTAAGCACGAAAGTCATTCCCTCAAGCTTATTACCTTTAAGCGACTTTTCCTTGACAGTAACAACGCCCGCCGCCTTCAAGCGGTCGACAAGAATTCTCGTGTCGGGATGTGAGAAGAAATCAACTATGCTTCTCGCAGTTATCAACCCTATGTCGTCAACCTCCGACAGCTGCTCCTCGTTCAGATCAAAGAGCATATCGATGTCGGGATAGGCATTTATGATATTCTTGGCTGCCTTTTCGCCTACCTGCCTGATTCCGAATGCAGAAAGAAGACGATCGGCACCGCGAGTCTTAGACCCATTAATTGCCGAAATAAGATTCTCCGCTGACTTCTCACCCATTCTATCAAGCTTAGATACGTCATTTGGATCGAGATAATAAATATCCGCTACATTCTTGATCAGTCCGTTATCAATAAGCAGAGACACAACCGCCTCGCCGAGACCGTCAATATTCATAGCCGGACGCGAAGCAAAATAAGAAATCGTTCTGACTATCTGCGCAGGACAGCTCACGTTCGTACAGCGAACTACCGCCTCGTCGGGATCTCGTGAAACAGGCTCGCCGCACGAGGGACAGAATTTTGGCATTTCGTATGCGATCTCCGAGCCATTTCTATCCTTCTTTTCGACAGAAACAACCTCGGGAATTATATCGCCCGCCTTCTGGACGTAAACACTGTCACCAATTCTGATATCCTTCTCAGTTATGAAGTCGATATTATGAAGTGTTGCGCGGCTGACAGTCGTACCTGCAAGGCGCACGGGAGAGAGAACGGCATTAGGTGTTAATGCTCCTGTTCTTCCGACCTGAATTACGATATCAGTAAGCTTTGTTAGCTTTTTTTCGGGTGGATACTTATAAGCAACTGCCCATTTTGGCGTACTCGATGTTTCACCAAGCTCGTCACGGCGTGAAAGAAGATTTTCCTTAACAACCGCACCGTCAATGTCATAAGCAAGCTCATCGCGAAGCTCGCCTATATGCTTTATCATATCGCAAATAGCGGCGCTTCCCTTAATCGTTTTTATTAGTGGAATAATCTTAAAGCCAAGCTCGCGTAGAAAATCAAGTGATTCGTCGTGAGAAGTGAATGTCTTATCGCAATACTGAAGATTGAATATGAAAATGTCAAGTCCACGCTCAGCAGCTATCTTGGAATCAAGCTGACGAAGTGATCCTGCGGCAGCGTTACGCGGATTGGCAAAAAGAGTCTCGCCCTTTTCTTCTCTCCTCTTATTAAGCTTTTCAAAATTCGCGCGCGGCAGATACACCTCTCCTCGCACTTCAAGTACTCCCTTATAAGGAATAGTAAGAGGAATACTGCGTATCGTTCTTATATTAGCAGTGACGTCCTCGCCGACAAGTCCGTTACCTCTTGTAGCGCCACGAACGAGATTCCCGTTTTCATATCGAAGGGCAACCGAAAGACCGTCGATCTTCGCTTCAACGGAGAATTCATCATCCTCCTTATCAGACAAAAATGAATTAAGCTCGTCAAAGGAAAACACATCAGACAAGCTTCCAAGAGGAACCGTATGAGTTACCTTCTCAAATTTATCGAGAGCAATCCCGCCAACACGCTTTGTCGGAGAATTCGGATCGTCAAATTCAGGATGCTCGTTTTCAAGGTCCTGAAGACGGCGGAAAATAGCGTCGTACTCAAAGTCCGATATTTCGGGGGCGTCCTCGACGTAATATTTATACGAATGATATTCAAGCTTTTTTCTTAATTCATCAATTTCAGTTTTGATATTTGACATTTAAGTTACCGCCTAACAATTCTTGACAATTAAACAAAAGGTTGATATAATATATTATAACATAATATTTGATGTTTTTCAAGGGAGTGATGAGATATTATTATTACAGTAGACCGCATTGAAACAGGTTATGCAATATGTATTGATGAAAACGAAAACGCATATAATATCCCGCTTTCCTACCTCCCTGATGTAAAAGAGTGCGATGTTATTGAGGTCAGCTTCAAGCTTCGCCCTGATTTGCGAGAGGAAAAGAAAAGCCGCATAAAAAGCTTATTCGACAGATTAAAGTCCAAATAACAGCCGACATCGGCTGTTATTTGTTTTTTGCAAACTCTGAAGGCAGCCAGCCTGTTTCACGCTTGAATACAGTCGTAAAATAATTGTGACTGCTGAATGAAAGCTTTTCGGATACTTCGCAAACGCTCATTCCGCGACGCAGTAGTCGGCATGCAAGCGTCATCTTTGACATCAAAAAGTATTTATGGATTCCAAGACCGGCATACTTTGAGAATATCTTTTTGAGATATGACACGCTTACGTTTAACTTCTTTGCAATATAATCGGCGCTTATCCAATCGTAAATATTTTCTTCCATTAAAAGCACTGCACTGCGAAACATTTCCGTCTCGAAGCTTCTCGGATGATCAATTATCGGAGTTTTATCCTTGCTCAGTGATATAAAAAGGTTTTCGCAGAGCGAAGCTACCTGCTGACAAATAAGAGGATCCGTGTCAAGAATATTTTGATATTCGATATAGCTATCATCTGCGGAGTTAGAGGTTTCACGAAGAAGCATAATTATGTTCAAAATCATACTTTTCTGACGTTCAGACAGAGTCATCGAGCTGTTTTCAAGCTTCTTTTTCAGCGTTCCGGATAGAGCGAAGGATATAACAAATATCTTTCCCTTCCCCTCTGTATTGAATTTATGAAGCTCCATTGGCTTGTGAAAAATGATGTCGTTTTCGTTAAGGTTTAGTACGTTTTCGTCAGCACTGACGCAAATGCGCCCTTCTTCAACGTACATGACCTCCCAAAAATCATGCATTTCACCGGCGAACACGTAATGATCGTCCATGCATCTTTCGAAGCATGACACAAATCCGTCGATATTTATAAGGCGTTTAACTGGTATAAATTGATATTCCATAGTGTCTCCGTGTCCGAATTTATACTTTTTGTGTCTTAAATTACATTTACATTTTAAAATAGATATTGTATTATAGTTTTAGCATATATTTTAAAATTTGTAAATACTTTCGGAGGAAAAAACAATGCAAAATATTCGTGCAGGTGTAATCGGTCTCGGTAACAGAGGTTACAGTCTTCTTACGAGCGTTGTTCTTCATTGCCATGACGTAACTGTCACAGCAGTTTGCGACCTTTATGAGGACAGAATTGAAAGAGGCGCCAAGGCAGTTATAGATAAGTGCGGAGTTCGCCCCGCTACATATACTGACTACAAGCAGCTTATCGACGATGAAAACGTCGACGTTGTTCTCGTTCTTACAGCTTGGGAAGCGCATATCGATCCCGCTGTTTATGCCATGAAAGCAGGCAAGCCCACCGCACTTGAGGTTGGCGGTGCATACTCGCTTAAGGACTGCTGGAAGCTCGTTGAAACACAGGAGCAGACAGGCGTTCCCTTCATGTTCCTCGAGAACTGCTGCTTCGGCAGACGCGAGATGATGACTCTCAATATGGTTGAGCAGGGACTTCTCGGCGAGGTCGTTCACTGCTCCGGTTGTTACGCTCACGACCTCCGTCACGAGGTAGCATTCGGTAACGACGACCGTCACTACCGTCTCCGTAACTACTTGAGCCGTAACTGCGAGAACTATCCGACTCACGAGCTCGGACCGATCGCAAAGGTACTTAAGATCAATAACGGCAACAGAATCATATCCCTCACCTCTACCTCCTCGAAGGCGGCTGGACTTAAACAGTATATCGCAGACAAAAAGAGCGACGATACCGCACTTATGAACGCAACCTTCCAGCAGGGTGACATCGTTACGACTGTTCTTAAGTGTGCTCACGGCGAGACTATCGTTCTCACTCTTGACACCACTCTTCCCCGCTATTACAGCCGTGGATTTACCGTTCGCGGAACCAAGGGCTTGTACGAGGAATGCACCGACTCGGTATTCCTTGACAGACAAGAAGATATCGACCGTGAGTGGGCTTGGAGAGCTGACTGTAACGGCAACGCAAAGGAATACGAGGAAGAATACGATCATCCTGTATGGAAGAAGTACCTCGCAGAGGGCGTTCAGGGCGGACACGACGGGATGGACTGGCTTGAGTTCAACACCTTCTTCGACTGTCTGCGCGAAGGCAAGGAAATGCCTGTCAACGTATACGACGCTGCAACATGGATGTCGATAACAACTCTTTCCGAGCAGTCTATCGCAAACGGCTCTGCTCCCGTCGCAGTTCCAGACTTCACAAGAGGCAAGTGGGTTCTTTAATTTAATCAAAATCAAAACAAGGACTTCGGTCCTTGTTTTTTTGCATATTAGCGTCTTTTTCGGAAATATTATTAAAAAACCTCTGGAGAAATAATATGCGAAAAGGAATAATTCGTCTGAGAAAATGTCCTAGTATTATTGGACATGCATCGGTTGTCGGCAGCAAGGAACACGAAGGGCCTCTTGGAAAATATTTTGACTTTCACGATGAAAGCGACCGTTTTGGGCAAAAAACGTGGGAGCTCGCTGAGAGTGAGATGCAGCATACAGCGCTTAACATTGCGCTCAAAAAATCTAATACCGATCCAAGAACGCTTGATGCCCTGTTTGCGGGCGACCTAATTAATTAATGTTCTAGCTCTAACTACGGCTTAAGCGATGCCGGTGTTAAGTCGGATCGTAGCCATGTCGTTCTGTGA
>JAZNXR010000084.1:0-16100 GCA_045593985.1 Eubacteriales bacterium | reverse complement strand
TCCACCAATCGCTCAATAGGACAGCTTATAAAATTGAAGGTATTATAAAGAGGCACTAATGCCCAAATAAAAGTAAGTATCTTCCAATACTCAACACCCGCGAGAGAGAAAAAGAGCGTAGAACCCAAAATGACACCCATCGCACCCCAACAATAGAAGGAATGTAAAAGGCTCATTACTCCGTCCTTGTTTTCAAAGGGACACGCTTCAACTATGGGACTTACCAAAACCTCAACAAGACCGCTGCCTATGGCATAAAGGACTACCGAAATCAGAATACCGATAAAAGGCACCGGAAGCAGATCAGGCAAAATTGCCATCAGAACAAGACCTATGGCAGATATTGCCTGAGATGCGACAACGCAGGTGCGATATCCTATTTTGTCAGCGAATTTGGTGGCCGCAAAGTCAACGAGCAACTGTGTCATATAAAATACCAAAGGAATCGTTGCAATCTTATCAAGTGTAATTCCATAAGTGCTTTTGAACGTCAGAAACAAGAGCGGCACGAAATTTGCGGATATAGCTTGCGTAATAAAACCAAGATAACAAGCTATTAGTGTCTTTTTGTAGTTTTTTTGTTTAGTCATAATATTATCCTATTTTTTTGCTTCGGCGGATAGAATCCATCCTGAAACCGAGAACAAGTAAAGAGTGAAAAGGTAATAGTTAAAAGTAAAAATCCTCGTACTGTCGTACGAGGATTTTTGGTGGGAGCGGGTGGATTCGGACCACCGAAGTCACTGACAACAGATTTACAGTCTGCCCCCTTTGGCCGCTCGGGAACGCTCCCATATTGGAGCTGGTGATCGGAGTCGAACCAACAACCTGCTGATTACAAATCAGCTGCTCTGCCATTGAGCCACACCAGCATATTAAAGCTGCCCGATTACCCGCAACGTTTGGTATTATATCATATTAGTTCGCACTTGTCAATAGTTATTTTCAAATTTTTTAGAATATTTTTTCCTTGCTTGAATATAATTTACCAACAGTATAAACCCGGAGGAAGATATGTTCGTATTCTCGATAAAAGCATCGACACTCAAGATAGGAGCCATCGTCTGTGCATCTGTAATTGCACTTATTGTTCTTCTCACTATGATACCGGTTACCGAGCCAACTGCTGCGTCTCTGATGTATTCGCCTGTATCATCCTACAACTACAACAACGTAAAGAGCAATGACGACAGAATAAATTTTCTTAAGCAATTCGGTTGGGAGACCGAGAACGAGCCGATCGAAAACGTCAACGTAACTTTGCCAACAAAATTTGATAAAGTGTTCATAGGTTATAACGAGCTCCAGAAGCAACAAGGACTTGATCTTGGCAAATATAAGGGCAAGGACGTTACCCGTTATACTTACAAGATCACAAACTTTGACGGCTACGAGGGCACGGTATACGCAAATATCATCGTTTACCGAGGAAAAGTCGTTGGCGGAGATATCTGCTCTGCCGACTTGAACGGATTTGTAATGACGCTTGACGGAAAAACAAAATTACCTTAAAAAAGCGGCGGATGCCGCTTTTTTATTATTTACATTTTTGACCAATTATGGTATAATTGAGTTAAGGTGGTGCTAAAATGATTTTTCATAAGGAAATAGAGGAAATATATAAGGCGCAGCTCTTCGTCCGTTGCGACGACATCGGAATTGCCCATTATTTTTCACACAAGGATTTTGACGGGCTTAACGCAGTCAGATATGAATTTACTTCGTCAAAAAACAATCGTCTTATTGGATACCTTTACAGCTACGAAGGATACGATCCCGGCAGGCTCATAATATTTGACCACGGCTTTGGCGGCGGTCATCGCTCGTATATGAAGGAGATCGAAAAGCTCTGCTCATTCGGTTATCTTGTTTTTGCATACGATCATACAGGATGCATGGAATCGGACGGCGAAAACACCGGCGGACTGTCTCAGTCGCTCTGTGACCTCAACGATGCAATTATAACCTTAAAATCCGACGAGAGCATAAACACAAACGATATTACAGTCATTGGACACAGCTGGGGCGGCTATTCCACTCTGAACATCTGCGCTCTTCATCCCGATATAAAGAAGATCGTAGTTTTGAGCGGATTCACGTCGGTTAAAAGAATGACCGAGCAGAATTTCAGAGGTTTACTGAAATTCTATATCAAGGACATTATCAAGCTTGAAGGAAGCTCAAATCCAACATTCGTTGCTTATGACGCAGTTGAGACGCTGAAAGATTCGTCAGTTAATGCCCTTTTGATCTATTCCGATAACGATCACCTCGTTAATAAAGAAATTCATTTTGACGCACTATACGAAGCTCTTAAGGGCAATAATAATATAGAGTTCGTCCTTGAAAAAGAAAAAGGCCATAATCCGAATTATACCCGTGAGGCAGTTAAATACCTCGCGGAATACTCTGAAGCCGCAGCTCGGGCTGCCGAGCTTTCTCCGAGCGAAAAAGAAGAATTCCGAAATTCCTTTGACTGGGACAGAATGACTGAGCAGGATGAAACCGTCTGGGAAAAGATTCGTAATTTTCTTATCAAATGAGTTTTTAAAGTAAATTTTCCTTTTCGGCGATACAACAATAAAAAAGGATTATATATGAAAATAGCATTCTTTGACACTAAACCCTACGATAAAGCGTCTTTTGACAAATACGCAAACGGTAATAATATCACATTCAAATATTTTGAAACAAAGTTAAATGACGATACCGTTTACCTTGCGCGCGGATTTGACGGAGTTTGCGTTTTCGTTAACGATACCGTCAACGCATTCGTTATAGACAAGCTCGTTGAAATGGGCGTTAAGGTTGTTGCGCTTCGTTGTGCAGGCTTCAATAACGTAGACATGAAGCACGCCTTCGGGAAAATACACGTTGTACGCGTGCCCGCCTACTCTCCTTACGCCGTAGCGGAGCACACGATGGCGCTGCTTCTCACTTCGGTACGGCGAATACACAAGGCATATATTCGCTCAAAGGAATTCAATTTCAGCCTAAACGGCCTGACAGGCTTTGATCTATACGGAAAAACCGTCGGCATCATCGGAACGGGTAAGATCGGCAAAGTCTTCGCACATATCTGCCGCGGCTTTGGAATGAAGGTGCTTGCCTACGATAAGTTTCCGTCTTATGAAATCGAGGACGGTGAGAACGTTAAATACGTAACGCTTGACGAAATTTTCCTTAACAGCGATATAATTTCCCTTCACTGCCCTCTTACTGACGAGACGTATCATTTAATTGACGAAAAAGCAATAGAAAAATCCAAAAAGGGTGTTATAATACTTAACACCTCGCGGGGCGCACTCGTTGATGCAGAGGCTCTCCTGAACGGTATAAAATCCCGAAAGATCGGTGCGGCGTGCCTTGACGTTTATGAGGAAGAAGCGGATCTGTTCTTTGAGGATAACTCGGGACACATTATGGAGGACGATACACTCGCGCGCTTGATTTCAATGCCTAACGTGATCGTAACCTCACATCAGGCGTTTTTAACGGATGAAGCCCTTGAAAACATTGCAACTACGACCGTAAATAACATTTCCGACATGCTGTCGAGAGGTCAATGCGAAAACGAGCTTTGCTTCAGATTCGGAAATACAGAAGACTGCAAAAGCGGTAAATGCTTTTAATAGGAGAATAAAATGAACATTACAAATGACATCAAGTACATTGGAGTTAACGACCACAAAATCGACCTTTTTGAAGGTCAGTACGTAGTTCCAAACGGAATATCGTACAACTCATACGTAATTCTCGACGATAAAATCGCCGTTATGGACACGGTTGACGCTGCCTTTACGCACGAATGGCTCGACAACCTGCAAAACACGCTCGGCAGCAGAAAGCCTGATTACCTTGTGATCCAGCACATGGAGCCCGACCACTCTGCTAACATCGTAAGCTTTGTTAAGGCATATCCCGATGCAGTAATCGTTTCGTCTGCAAAAGCATTTTCCATGATGCAGAACTTCTTTGGAACCGACTTTGCGGACAAAAGAATAGTCGTTGGCGAGGGAGATAAGCTTGAGCTTGGAAAGCACGTGCTGAATTTCGTTGCGGCACCAATGGTTCATTGGCCCGAGGTCATCGTGACATACGACAGCACCGACAAGGTGCTCTTCTCTGCCGACGGCTTCGGCAAATTCGGCGCTCTTGACGTCGAAGAAGATTGGGCGTGTGAGGCAAGACGCTACTATATCGGTATCGTCGGAAAATACGGCGCACAGGTACAGGCGCTTCTCAAGAAGGCGGCAACCCTTGATATTCAAACTATCTGCCCGCTTCACGGTCCAATACTTAAGGATAACCTCGGTTATTATCTTGGCCTTTATAACACCTGGTCAAGCTATCAGCCCGAGGATGACGGCATCGTAATTGCATATACGTCGGTATACGGAAATACTAAAAAGGCTGTCAATCTCCTTGCAGAAAAGCTTAAGGCAAACGGCTGTCCAAAGGTAGTCGTAAACGATCTTGCTCGCTGTGATATGGCGGAAGCAGTTGAGGATGCTTTCAGATACAGCAAGCTTGTTCTTGCTACAACTACCTACAATGCAGAGATCTTCCCTTTCATGTGCGAGTTCATAAATCATCTTGTTGAGCGAGGATTTAAAAACCGTACCGTTGCCTTCGTAGAAAACGGAAGCTGGGCTCCGCTTGCAGCCAAGGTCATGAAGGAGATGATGGAAAAGTGTAAGAATATCACCTACACTGATACGACCGTCAGAATCCTCTCTGCGCTCAACGATGACAGCAAGGCACAGATCGACGCTCTGGCTTCGGAGCTTTGTCAGGACTATCTTGCTATGCAGGAATCGACTGCCAACAAGAACGACCTGAATGCGCTGTTCAACATCGGCTACGGTCTTTACGTTGTTACCTGCAATGACGGCAAGAAAGACAACGGACTTATCGTTAATACCGTTTCACAGGTAACAAGCACACCTAACCGAGTAGCGGTGACGATAAATAAGCAGAATTACTCTCACCACGTAATCAGGCAAAGCGGTGAAATGAATATTAACTGTCTGAGTATTGAAGCGCCCTTCTCCGTATTTGAGAATTTCGGCTTCACAAGCGGACGTAACACCGATAAGTTTGCCGCTTGGGAAATTCTTCGTTCCGATAACGGACTTCCCTTCCTGACGAGATATATTAATTCGTTTATGTCTCTTAAGGTCGAGCAGTATATCGACCTTGATACTCACGGAATGTTCATCTGCTCGGTAGGCGAAGCTAGAGTCCTCTCCGATAAGGAAACGATGACCTATACCTACTATCAACAGAATGTTAAGCCAAAGCCCGAAACCGAGGGCAAAAAGGGCTTTGTCTGTAAGATCTGCGGATACGTCTATGAGGGAGATACACTTCCTGAAGATTATATCTGTCCCCTCTGTAAGCACGGCGCATCCGACTTCGAGCCGATCGAATAACGAATTATAAAAACAGCCACCCGAGGGTGGCTGTTTTCTTTTAGTTATTACTCGCCGAAGGGGTTGAGCGCTGGCAGAGCCAGTCTACCGAAGCTGAAGTTAAGGAATCCGGAGGCAGTAATAACGTCTTCGTTTTCAAATACTACTACGTTCATTGTAGGCATTTCAAAATTCTTTTCCATTATTATTTCTCCTTTCATTATCTTAATGCTTCGTTAAGGTCATAGAGTGCGCGGAGGAAGGTTTCCTCTGCATCGCTAAGCTCCACGCCGCTTTCAAGTGCGAGCTTGATGTAGGAATAGAGGGATACGTTATAAGCGTCGCCGTTGATGACTATATCCTTTCCTACGTGGAACTGTCCTGCTTCGTAATATGTATCGAAGTAGTATACGTTTTTGGAGTCGCTCTTAAGAACTACGGGAGTGCCGTTTACGGTTACTGTAAGCGTGCCGTCACATACGATATGGTGACGGAGGAAGAAGTTATCCTCATCGTCAAATGCGATGTTGAAGTACTTATACTCGTATGCTACGCCTTCGATCTTCTCTACAAGATAATCATCTGCCATTGTGCCGGTAGGTCCAACAACGGTTACGTTGTTAGAGGTGCCGTTTACGATGTTGTTGATAGCATTCTCAACGTCCTTGGTCTCTACTTCGATCGTACGGTCGTGTCCACAGTAATCGCAGATATTATCGTTTCCGTATACGCAGTCTTCCGAAGCTATATCAGAATTATCGCAACAAATACGGTTGAAGCTGTGCTTTCCGTTATCAAGATCGGTATATACGCCGTTCTTATCGACGTGATTATTGACATCTATGTCACCGTATGATGTTCCGCAGACAGTACAGCTTGCGGGTGTGTTACACGTCGCTTCACCGCCAGTGTGAGGACATACGTACGTACAGTTGTCACAAACAGCATCGCCGCCATAAACGTGATCGTTACATTCGTTTACGAGCTCAATGCGAATTGCGTCTCCAAATGCACCACCCTGCGGTACTTCATACGTGATAGTATGTGTGCCGGCTTCAAGGTAGAACTCGGGAGAGGTAACGAAGCCGCTTGCTGTGCCATAGCCACCGGTGGAGGATACGTTCCACTGTTTAACAAGCTTTCCGTCAGCATAAGCATTGATGGGAGGATTCCAGCCGGTACCGGTCGAATACGTGAATATGAGACGGTACGAGCCGTTATACGGAACGGTCACGTTCCAGGTTGCGGATCCGTTCTGACCGAAGTCTATGTGCTCGCCATTGAAGTTGTAGTAAGTATCCTCATTCACTACAGCACCGCCGCCGAAGGCATCAGCGTCAGAAGGAAGCAACCATTCGTATACGGGAGAAACTCTTAGCTCTGCAGCTACAACAGGAGCATACGTTAAATATCTACCTACCGAAACGGTGTTATCGCCTGCATTCAAGGTTACCTTTATGATCTGATATGACCAGTTACCGTACCATGCCGTTCCGGTTGCAGGGCATACGTACGCGCCATACGATTTACCGTTAACAATTAGCTCAAATCTACGCTCATTAGCGGTATTATAAGCCACAGCTACGTAGTACTCACCTGCTCTTTCAACGTTAACCGTATAGTCAATAGTTCCTGTTTTGTTATTAAAATCAACGTACTCAACGCCGTCTGGAGTCGTGCCTGCCTTGAAGCCCGACGGATAAACTGCGTCGTGCGGTGAATAGACGTCAACGCCGCTTGTAGGTAGATTGTATTCCTTAACAAGCTCAAGACGTATCGAGTCAACAAACGTTCCGCCGCTCGGTGCTTCAAGCTTGATCGTGTGAATACCTTCGATAAGCATAAACGTACTTGTGGAAAGGAAGCTGAAAGAATCTCCGTAATTCGCACCTGTCGCTATTACGTTCCAGTTGCCGACCAAATTACCGTCTGCATAAGCATTCAGTCTCGGCGTCCAAGCTGCACCGGTTGAATAGCTTATCATAAGCTTATATTCGCCGCCGGTAGGAACGTTAATATTCCAGGAAACAGCGCCCTTCTGACCGAAGTCGATGTGCTCCTTATTAAAGGTATTATACGCATCCTTTACGACAACGGCACCGCCTTCAAATGTGTCAATATCAGACGGAGTGTGCCATTCAGACGTGGAATATACCACGATCTCCGAGACGACCGGTGAATTCTTGAGGGTATTTGATACCTTAACGATATTCGCGCCCTTATTAAGAGTAATTTTTGACGTCTGGTATGACCAGCTACCGTACCAAGTACTTCCTGTCAGCGGACAGGTAAATCTACCGGTGTCTACGTCGTTAACTATGAGGTTGAAGTAACGAGTATTAGCGCAGTTATATTTAACCGCAACGTAATATTCGCCGTCTGCAGGTACTGTTACTTCGAAGTCGATCGAGCCCGTTTGGTTATTAAAATCAACGTAACTGACCCCGCTATCAGAAGTACCGGACTTAAAACCACTAGGATAAGTAGCATTGATCGCCGGGTAAACACTCCCCGGTTGCCTGGCTATTTCGGAGCCGGTCACCTCCATTATAAAGTTGACTCTCGCGCCGCTGTTTTCACCGTCGGGATTGAGCGTTGCCTCAATTATTACGGTGCCAAGCTCGCCTGTAAGAGTAACAAGACCGGTGTTTGTATCGATCGTTGCGGGACCCGAAACGATCGAGTAGGTTATAGCACCTGACGAGGCAAGAGATTTAGCGGACACAATAAAGGGCGCCTTGTCAACTGTTACCGATTTTGGTGTGTTCTCATCAAATACGAAGTCAATAGTTGCCTTTTTGAGCGTCCAATAAGCTTTGCTGTCTCTGTCTCCGATATCGTAGTTTGATGCGTCATCAAGAATAAGCTCATTTTCGGCGCTGATCGCAAGGACAAGCTCGGAGGTAAGGTGGGCTATGAAATCATAGTTCTCCATTTCGCCTCTCGTTATCCAGAGAGCATCTCCGTTATTTGCGGCGCTTGTAAGATAAAGCGCTTCGCCGTCAGAGGCAAGAAGCATACCGTTAGCGCGGCAAACAAGATAGAAGGCGCCGCTGGTCGTCGGAACCATATCCCACGTTGAGTAATCCGTGGCATACTCATCGGTAATTACAGTCGGGACCGTGTTGTTCTCAACGCCTATCTTAGTGCCGTTAAGCGAAGCGGAATTAAGTGTAACGTGAGTTATCTGTGCTTCATCAATCGGCTCAATAATAAGTGCACTTACAAGTGCTCCGCCGCTCGGAATATTCATCGAAACGGTATTAGTGCCGGGCGCAAGCTCAACGTCAGCGGTATAGAAGCCCCAGGCAGAGCCGTAGTCGGGAGAAACCTGGTCAGTAATCCAGACTGCTTTTTGTTCGCCGTTTACAAGTCCGTAGAACTGAGTTAGGTGAATTCCGGAATTAGGCGAAGAAAATACCATTTTAATTGTGTATTTTCCGGCAGGTCGGTCGGTTATCTTCCAGGAGACCGTGCCGCCTTGATGAACGTCAATGCCTATTCCGTCAGGAGCACTGTCATAGGACAGAACCTCGTCGTCGCCGGTTAGAGTTGCTGCGTCAGCCGTATATACATCATCATCATGCCAGTAAATGATCTCTTTAAGGTTTGCGCCCGAGGTGCTGGGAGATGAGATCTTAAACGTATTCTCGCCTTCTTTGAGGTTTACCTTTACGTAACGGTAGGACCAGAAAGTGTCCCAATCACCATTATAGAGGAATGCAAAATTTCCGACGTGTGTGCCGTTGACCTCTACGTTCATCCACTTTGTAAGACCTGCGCCCGATGTCGCCTTGGAGCCGTTATTGTATGAAATTGCGACGTAGTGCGTACCCGCCTTTTTAGCATTGATGGTGTACGTTACGCTGCCAGGCTTGCTATTGAAGTTGGCGTATGTTTCGCCGTAGCCGTATTCCATCGTCTTCATGCCTTCGCCTTCGATAACTGCATTATCGATAGTGGCAACGTTATCTGCAACAACACGGTCGCTGACGTTCCAGAACATACCCTCGTTCTCTCCGAACGCCTCTTCCATTACGAATATAGCAGAAGCTTCTCCCTTGAAGTATACTGCCGCCTTGACAGTAGTTCCAAGCTCAACTGAGAAAGGAGCAGTATAGAGCTTCGAGCTTCTGCTCGGAGCTGATCCGTCGGTCGTGTAGAAGATCTCGAATTCATCCTTGTCAGGATTTCCGCGAAGTGCGAGCTGCTCAACGTCGATGTAAACAAGATCGGTAGTAAGCTGACGCTTTTCACCAAGTATTGCGCCAACTGTTAAAACAACAGCGCCGTCATCCTGCGTTGGCTGAACGAATGCCTTTGTCAGACCCATGAAGGCGTTACGGTTGCCCATAACGTGAGATTCAACGTCAGTAGGAGAACCGTTTTCAAGTGCCTTGAGATAAGCAGGACCCGAAACGTGATAATAGGTTCTGTTTTCACCGTACGGATAGAAATTACCGTCCTTATCAACAGTGCTGACCGTTACCTGGCCGACCCATGAAGGATCGGTAGGAAGCTCTTCACCCGTAGTATTTTCAAGCTTTATTCCTGCAGGAGAAGAAGCCGTTGTGTGTGATTCTTCGAGGATTGCATTACCGTTGTTGTCGTAACCGACAGCCTTGATCGTGCCCGGCTTCCACGGTACGAGCCACTCAAACTGCATCTCGGCTTCAAGACGCTCTGACATAGGCCCGTGGTCAAGACGTCCGAGCGAAACAAATTCACTCTCGCCTTCGGCACGGAAGAAGAGTTCTACCTCTTCACAGTTCGAATATACCCAAACAGGGATCTCTGTTCCCTCTTCCATTATCGGATGAGTCCAGGAAGGAAGAACGTGTAGCATAGGCGTATCGAGCCACATGCTCTGATAGAGATAGTACATATCCTTAGCAAAATATGCAGTGTCAACTGCGCCGCTATGGAACATTCTGTACGGCCAACCGCCGAGAACGTAGTTAGCTTCGCCAAGGTAGTCGAAGCCAGTCCAACGGAATTCGCCAATACGCCAATCCGTGTCACGTGTAAGCTCCCAGTTCTTACGAACCGAGTTCTGGCTTACTGCGTTATCGTAGGACGAGGGCCAGATTCTTTGAGCGTTCTGGAAATCGCCCCAGTCATATTCAAAAATCTCTGTTTCGGTAAGATTGGGAATTGGCCACTTCGTGTTGTTTGTAAAAGCGTAACCTCTATACCAGGTCTGCGTGCGGTATACGCCGCGGACTGCATGGGTATGAGGAGCTTCCGTTGCAATCATCGGCTTGCCTTCAACAGGACGCGTAAAGCTCGGCTGCTCACTTGCGCCGTTTGCACCGGGAATATCAACGCCGTTAAATATGTGACCGCCGGTTGTCGGACGGGTCGTATCGAACTGCTTGAGATGAGCAGTCATACCGTTATCGCCGTATCCGGTCTCGTTACCAAGACTCCATATGACAATAGAAGGATGGTTGCGGTCACGCTTGACCCAGTACTCCATATCAGTCTTCCAACGGGTCTGATAGTAGAGAGTTCCGTAGTCACCGGGCGCCTTTCCCGTCGGACCCTCGAAGAGCTCATCCATCACCATCATTCCGAGCTCGTCACAGATCTCGTAGAACACGGGCGGTCGAGCGTTATGGGCAGTACGGATACAGTTGACGCCCATATCCTTCATAAGCTGAACGGCGTAACGGATCATATTGTCCGACTGTGCTGCACCGAGCGCACCGATAGCCCAGTGATTTGCTACGCCCTTAAGCTCTGTCTTTACGCCGTTGATAAAGAATCCTGTCTCTTCATAATAAATAGAGCGGAATCCGAAACTCGTTATTTGATCGTCAAGAACCTCATCACCCGAAATGATTTCGGTTTTGAGCGTATAGAGGTTGGGATCATCCGTCGACCAAAGGAGAGGATTGTCAACCTTGGTTTCCTGATTTACAGTCGTAGAACTGCCTGCAGCGACAGTAACGCTGCCTGAAGTGACCTGCGCTACAAGCTGATCGGTTTTCTTATTGAGTATAGTAGAACGAACTGCAACGGTTGCATCATCAGCGGAATCGTTATCAACAACCGTTTCTATCATAACGGTTCCGTCGGGTGCTTCCTTCACGCCTGCAGCAGGGGTAGTTACGTACGTGCCGTTTTCAGCTACATGAACGTCATCAGTGGAAATGAGCCAAACGTGGCTGTAGATACCCGAACCCGTGTACCAACGAGCAGCCGGCTGAATTGAGTTATCAACTCTTACAGCGATCTCAACGCTTTCTTTTCCCTGCACCTGCTCAGTTATATCGCAGGAGAAGGAAAGCCAGCCGTAATAGCTTTCTCCGACCTTTTGACCGTCAACATATACGGTGCTGTTGCAGAATACCCCGTCAAAATACAGAGAAACCTGTTTGCCGTCCCTGTATTCAGCGGGAATTTCAAGAGTCTTACGGTACCAGCCGATACCCGCGGGCAGGAAGCCGCAAGCACCTCCGGTAGAATTTGCCTGGTCGTATTGCCCTTCAATGGACCAGTCGTGAGGAAGATTAAGAAGCCGCCACGAGCTGTCGTTAAAGCCCTTTGCTTCTGCTCCTGCGACGTCCTTTTGGATGAAGCGCCAGTTGTAGTCAATTTTGACTCTTGCACGGTGCTCCGTGTCGTCATGGTTTTCAAAAGACTCTGTGTAAACGAAATTATCTTGCTTTTGAATTTCCATAGTATCTGTGCCCTGACCTTTAACTGTTATTGATGTATAGACTACAAAAGCTCCAAGCGTATGCAATAGTAACAAGCTTACAGCAAGAAGCGCTGATAGTCCGCGTCTATGAAACATATTAAAGCTCTCCTTTCAAAAATATCTTTACAATTTAATTATACTATGTTACAATAGCGGTGTAAATGAAGAATGTTCTCCGTTTATTTAGGAATATTAAACTTAACTTGAGGAATGTGAAACGATGAATAGCGAAAGATTATCAGAAAACCTTCGCAGAACCAACGCGCCGTTTGCAATTGACTTGTCAGGTATCACGAGATGCACAAAGGGAGTTGGCGGAAGGATCACAAGACCGCTCGGCGTCGGATCAATCGAATGCGTTATTGCAGGCAGAGGAACAATTACTGAAAATGACCACACCTTTAACGTAAAAGCGGGCGACGTCTTCATACTTCACGCCGATCAGTATCACGATTATTTCAGCGACCCAAACGATCCCTGGACAAAGATCTGGGTACAGGTATCAGGCCCTGCTGCATATGACATTTTGCGTGCATATAATATAGGTAAAGTAAACCATATTCCGGATTTCGACATAAAGGACGATCTGTTTAAGATTCATTCTCTCATAAACAGTGAAACAGATATTGAGACAATAGACAGAGAGGGCCCGCGACTTCTTCTTGAGTTGATCCAAAAGATCAGTGACGAGCTTAGACGTAGAGAAAGCGACCGCGAACCCACTCCTGCCGAGCTGATAAAGCAGTATATTGACATTCAGCCCGACGGCTACGTCACGCTCGAGGATCTTATTCGTCAATTCCATTTTTCAAAACAGTACCTTATCCGCATTTTCAAGGCACGCTACTCTATTACCCCGGGAGAGTATATTATAAACAGACGCATTGCAATAGCACAGTCCTTGCTAAAAAAAACAAACCTGACCGTAAAGGACATCTCTGAGCAGCTAAACTTCTGTGACGCAACATATTTTGCGGACATCTTCCACAAAAGAACGGGGCAGACTCCTCTTGAGTTCAGAAAAAAATTCAGGTAAAAGGAACGGATACCCGTTCCTTTTTGCGTAACATACACCTAATAAAGAACGCAACAGACGGAAGAAATTTTATAAAACTTTCTATTGACAACAAAGGCTAAATGTGTTATAATATTGCCTGTTATCGGGGTGTGGCTCAGCTTGGTAGAGCGCTTGGTTCGGGACCAAGAGGTCGGGTGTTCGAATCACCTCACTCCGACCAAAAAAGAACGAACTTTTGTCTACCAAAAGTTCGTTCTTTTTTTATCCAAGCCGCAGGCTTGGCATATCATCACGCGTCAGCGTGTATATCACCAAGGTCGGCAATCCGACCTTGTATCTCATCACGCGTCAGCGTGCATGCTCTGCGGCTTGATAATATACCGCGAACTGCGTTGCGGATGATATGCAAAACTTCGTTTTGATGATATACAAGGCTTCGCCTTGATATTGGATTAGAAAAATGATATAATAAGTTCAATAAACTTGAATTTGAAGGAGGCTTTACTATGGCAGGCAATATTGTTACTTTTTTTGTAGGTGTTGTATGTATTGTTCTCGGAATTTCAAATATGCGAGGAAACATATCATCTCTTCATTCATATCACAGGCATCGTGTTTCAGAAGAAGATAGAATACCATTTGGAAAACAAGTGGGCTTGGGAACTATTATTGTCGGTATTGGCATAATCGTATTTAGTCTTCTGTCATCTGTAACCCTATATACGGAAAATGATAATTTTACTTTAGTTGGAACTGCGTTTTTGATTATTGGTATTATTCTTGGACTTGTTATAAGTTTTCGTGCCATGATTAAATATAACAAGGGTATTTTTTAATTCGCAAAATTCCCATTTGGCAAACAGTATATCTGCGTACCTTTTCTTCGTTTTTACCTCTGTTTATGCCCCTTTTTATCCGTCTTTCGCAAAATAAAACGACAGGTTTCAGCCTGTCGTTTTTTTATCCGTTACTAAAGCAAGGCTATATCATTACGCTTAAAGTGTTCATTAAAAAAGGAGGAGGACGATCTGAAAAATCGTTCTCCTTCTTTTAGTCATAAGGGTAAATTATTATCCTATATCTATAAAACACCCATGATTATTTTACATTTTCTTCTAAATATTTCCTTTTTTCTTCGTGTGCCATTCCTAGAGTCGGATATAGTTGCCCGCGTTTTTGAGCATCATCATAATACTGTTCTATGGTTTTAATAGGTCTTGCGGGCACTCCAACAGCAACACAGTTGTCGGAAATATCACGAGAAACAATGGCTCCTGCACCGATAATGCAGTTGCTACCAATAGTTACGCCGGGCATAATCATAGCATTTGCGCCTATATAAACATTGTTTCCGACCGTAATTCGCGCCATTTTATCCTTTTTGTCTTCCCCTGTCATACACAGATTATTCAGCACCGAAACGCCCCCGTCATGTGTAAAGAAACTTACTCCTCCGGCAAAAAGGCATTTTTCGCCAATAGTTACAAGATACGGCTCGGTACCCAAACAACGAACGTCGCAATTGAACCTCGTTCCGTCTCCTATTGTTGCCCCTTTTTTTCTCAGATAAGCGAGCTTGGAGCCATAGTTTCTGTTTGCCATTTTCACTTTAATCCACTTTAAAAGTCCCATAATGCATCTCCAACAAATACATCTTTTCTTCAATCAAAGTATAGCATAGTTCCCATCATAAATCAAGTTCTTTTTTTAAGGCGAAATATGATTAAAATCTTGCCTAAAATTACGGTTATATGTCTGACGCTGTTAAAAATAAGAAAGCCCGAGAAATTAGAACAATTCTCGGGCTTATATCTTATTATTTCATTTTAAGAAGCTCTGCCTTATTTGCAACGACGATCAGCTTTTCGCCGGCGTTCAGAACTGTCTCCGGTCGGAACGTCACGTTTACATCGGTTCCGGTCTTAATTGCGATTACGTTAAATCCGTACTTTTGGCGCAAAGCAAGGTCGATGAGATTCTTCCCCGCCCACTCCTCTTTTACGTCCAGCTCGACAATCAAAACATCGTCAGACAAAGAGATCATATCAACAAATCCGAATGACATAAGCATATTCGCCAAGTGGATTCCCGATTCCTTTTCAGGGAAAACGACCTCGTCTGCTCCTACACGAAGGAAAATCTTTTGCTGAATTTCGCTTCCGCATTTAGCAATTATCTTTTTTACGCCGACTTCCTTACAGAGCGCAATTGCCATAACGCCCGCATCAAGAGAATTTGCCATACAGATGACAACGACGTCGATATTGCCGATTCCAAGGCGGGCAATAACCTCGGGATCGGTGACGTCGGCACATTTGCAAACAGGCAAAAAGGCCGCTGCATCGTTTACGATCTTTTTATCAATATCTACCGCAATTACATCCATGCCGTTTGAAACAAGCTCACGAGCAACCGACATGCCGTATCTCCCAAGCCCAAACACCGCGTATGACTTTTTGGTTTTCATAATAATTCTCCTTTTAACCTATACTGATTTCTTCAGTCGGATCAGATATAACATTCTGGCTTTCGTTCTTTTTTCCAATAGCAACCGCAAGCGATATCGGTCCGACTCGTCCGAGATACATTGTAAAAATAATAACGATTTTACCAAACAGATCAAGGGCCTGCGTAAAGCCTCTTGACAGTCCGACCGTAGCCGTAGCGCTCACCGTTTCATATACGATATTAAGAGCAGATGCATCCATCGTCGCAAAAAGTAAAAACGTTGAAATCAAGCAAATCGTCATAAAAGATACAACGACTGCGATTGCCTTTTTGATAGAATACTCCGATACTCTGCGGTGGAAAAGTGTCACGCTTTCCTTGTTTCTGATAGTTGAAAGCGCCGAACAAATAAGAACAGCTATCGTTACGGTCTTCATTCCTCCTGCCGTTCCGACGGGAGAGCCACCTATCAGCATAAGCAGAATCGATAGCGCTGAGCTTGTTGTCGGAAACG
>JAZNXR010000083.1:0-9741 GCA_045593985.1 Eubacteriales bacterium | reverse complement strand
TAAGACCGCTTGGCCTCCGACTTTGTTTGCGGGCGACCTAATTAACCAATGCTCTAGCTCTAACTACGGCTTAAGCGATGCCGGTGTTCCCTTCTTTGGTCTGTACGGTGCTTGCTCAACCTCGGCTGAAGGACTTATGTTAGCGACCATCTTTCTGAATTCGGCAAATACGCTTAAAACGGCCGCAGTCGTAACATCGTCGCACAACTGTTCATCGGAACGCCAATTCCGTTATCCCGTTGAATACGGTGGACAGCGTCCGCCGACCGCACAATGGACGGTAACGGGATCGGGAGCATTCATCCTGGGTGAGGGAGACGGGGCTTATATTACCGAGCTGCTTCCCGGAATTATCCGTGACGAAGGAATAAACGATCCCGCGAATATGGGCGCAGCAATGGCACCGGCTGCAATAGATACTCTCTGCCGATACTTTTATGAATCCGGAATGCAACCAACTGATTTTGACGCTATATTTACCGGGGATCTCGGATTTGAAGGACATTCGATCGTACAAGAAAAAATGAAGGAGCGCGGCTACGATATGTCAGAAAATTACTATGACTGCGGACTTATTATATACGATAGAGACAGACAGGACGTTCATGCTGGCGGTTCAGGATGCGGCTGCTCGGCATCGGTATTATCATCATATATTCTTCCCCAAATTGAGTGCGGCAAAATGAGCGACATACTCTATATTGCAACCGGTGCGCTGATGTCCCCGATGGCAGTTTTACAAGGAAAAACAATCCCCGGAATTGCTCATTTGGTAAGAATCACAAAGGAGCGATGCCTATGAATACCATTGAAGGTCGCATAATAATTGCTTTTCTTGTCGGTGGCGCCTTTTGCGCCATTGCACAAATTCTGATTGATAAAACAAGGCTGACTCCTGCGAGGATTCTCGTTTCATACGTTGTAGCAGGGGTAATACTAACAGGCATTGGCGTTTATGAGCCACTCGTAAAATTCACAGGTAACGGCGCAACGACACCTCTTACAGGATTTGGCTACTGCCTTGCAGAGGGCGTAAAAAAAGCCGTCGAAAAGGACGGCTTAATAGGTGCGCTCACCGGAGGCCTCACGGGTGCAGCAGGCGGTATTACGGCAGCAATATTTATGGGCTTAACAGTCGCGCTTATATTCAAAAGCAAGCCCAAATAAAAGGAAAAAGCAGTCGCTTATGAAGCGACTGCTTTTAAATTGTTAATCCTTGTAGAAGAAGTTAGCAATATATTTGTTAATGGCTCCGCACTCGATCTCGTAGCCCTTAGCGACTTCGATCTCAGTGTGGTCAATAGCTCCGAGGAATATCCAAAGGAAAATAAACGTTGCTAATGCAAGCGTAAGTACTACGGTGAGATTTACCGTAAAGTTCTTTTCGCCATCAGTTGCCTTGCCAAGTGCAGAAGTAAGTATCGTTAAAGTAACTACTACGGCAAGAAGCATGAAAATTACCGGGAGAGCATACCAAATTAATCCGAGAAGCATATTAAGAATGGAAACAGCGATCATCGGAATAGAAGAATATGCCACAAGATTGCACGCGCCGCTGAACGAAATATTCTTCTTTGCAATGTAATTAGAAGCTACGAATACAATCGCCGCTGAAATGACAAAAATAATAACAGCGAAAAGAAGCATCCATCCGAACGAAGCGCCCGTGGGGAAATATTTTTCAACAAGCTTCATCTCTTCAGAGGAAAGCTTGCCGTCATTCGTAGTTTTGAACAGCGCAAGGATGCCCTGATTGATATTTACCATCGCGCTGAGGGCAAACATAAGCATTCCGAAAACGGCGAGAATAACGCCGGAGAAGCTGTTGTCCTTAGCGGAGTTAGCAACTACACCTACCGGATCCTTCTTAGTAAAGAAGTTGGTGATTTGGCTAATAAGACGAGAAAGAATGGGGGGAAGCGATGTGTTAGCGGCTGCAGGAGCTGCTGCGGGTGCTGCACCTACCTGATTTCCGCAGCCGGAACAGAAGGTAGCGTTATCGGAAAGTTCTTTTCCGCATTTGTTACAGAACATAAATGAGTCCTCCAAATTAAAATAATGTACTTAAAAGTAACTATGATAATTATATCACAAATATAATATGATGTCAACAATGTATTAACGATTTGTATACGAATTAATAACGAAAACAGCGCTCCCGAGAGCGCTGTTTACTTTAATTATTAACGTAGTCAACGAATTTAAGGAACGCTTCTCTGCCCTCTGCCGTACACTTATAAACGCCTGCGTCGCAAAGACAACCTTCGAAAACCTTACCGGTTTCATATTCAAGAATATCAAGCACATTATCCTTGTTAATTTCAGGATGATCGGCCACGACCTGCTCTGCCCAGGCGGCGTGATTTGCAAGGATTTCGGTTGAACGAAGATCCTTACCACTTATGATGGCATCCGCAACCTCAGCAAGCTCGTTCTTAAGTCTTGCGGGAAGAACGGCAAGGCCCATAACCTCAATAAGTCCGATATTCTCTTTCTTGATGTGATGATATTCGGGGCGTGGATGATATACGCCGAGAGGACGGTCGGGAGTAGTAATGTTATTACGAAGAACGAGATCAAGCTCATATTTATCGCCGTTCTTTCGAGCAATAGGTGTGATTGTGTTGTGACGTTCTCCGTCGGTGTAAGCAAATATGTAAGCATCTTCGTCGGAGTAGCCTATCCACTTATCAAGAATTACACCAGCAAGCTCAACAAGACGATCGGTATTCTCGCTCGATAGGCGAATAACGCTGAGAGGCCACTTTACAATTCCTGCAGAAACGTCATCAAAGCCATTAAAAACGATTTCCTTCTCTATCGGAGCAACAGCCATAGCGAAGGTGTAGTTACCGCCCTGAAAATGGTCGTGGGTTAGAATTGAGCCGCCAACAATCGGAAGGTCTGCGTTAGATCCGACAAAGTAATGCGGAAACTGAACAACGAAATCAAGAAGCTTTCTGAATGTTGCCTTGTTTATTGCCATCGGAGTATGCTCGGAATTGAAAACGATGCAATGCTCATTGTAATAAACATAGGGCGAATACTGGAACATCCAGGGGGAATCGTTGATGGTAACGGGGATGATTCTATGGTTTTGGCGAGCAGCTGCGTTAAGTCGTCCTGCATATCCTTCGTTTTCCTTACAAAGAGCGCACTTAGGATACACAACTCCGGAGGGCTTCATGTTTCTCGCAGCCGCGATTGCCTTAGGGTCCTTTTCGGGCTTCGAAAGGTTTATCGTAATATCCATAGTACCGAATTCAGTATCGAGCTTCCAGCGACGGTCACGTCTGATTCTGTCACGGCGAATATAGTTACTGTCACAGCTTAGCTTGTAATACCAATCGGTAGCAGACTCAGGCGACTTTTCATAAAGCGCTTCAAACTTGCTTATCACTTCAGATGGACGAGGCATAATTGCGCCCATGATTTTGGTATCAAACAGATCGCAGAAAACAACGCCGTCCTCGATCATTCCCTTTGCAATGGCGTAATCACACATTACCGAGAGAATCTCGTGAATTTCCTTTTCGGGTGCATTATCGCATTCCTCAAATTCATCAAGACAAAGAACCTCAAGCACCCTGTTGATCGCATAAGCGCGGTCGGCGCTTTCAATAATGCCGTTCTTTTCAGCATAATTTATCAGTTGAGTTATAGCTTCGTTAATCATTTTGCCACCTTAAAATTGAATTTGTCATATATCTTGTTAATTATACCACTTTTTACTGTAAAAATCAATATTATTGTCAATAAAATTGTAGATATTTATGCTTGAAGGCGAGGCGTCTTTTTGCTATAATCTTTGAGGATTAAAAAAGGAGTAAGATTATGATAGCTCATAGACCGCTAAAAAGAAAATATGACCTTCATAAAATTGCATATTTACTGAAGCAAAACGTCGTACTGATAGTTGCGTTATTTGCGGCATTGATTTCCTCTTGCGTAATTCCGCCTGATGAGAAATATCTTTCTTATCTTGATTTCAGAACGCTAACGTGCCTGTTCTGCACGCTTGCCGTTATCTGCGGTCTCAGAAACATTAAGTTCTTTACGATTACTGCAAGAAAGCTGGTCTCTCTTGCAGGAACTACAAGAAAGACTATTATATCGCTCCTAATGATAACCTTTATCGGATCTATGCTTATTGCAAACGATATGGCGCTTATCACATTCCTCCCTCTCGGATACATCGCACTATCCGAAACGGGAAACAAAAAACACCTCTGCTTCACCTTTATTATGCAAAACATCGCCGCTAACCTGGGCGGCATGTTAACGCCCTTCGGCAATCCTCAAAATCTGTTTCTCTACAACAAATTTAATATACCGACAGGCGAGTTTACTCTCATAATGCTCCCGCCATTTCTCGTTTCTATATCGCTGATTATCCTTTCAGTATTCATTTTCGTAAAAAACGAGAAGGTAGAGCTTAAAAACGAAGAAAATACAAGGCTGCCCAAAAACAAAACGATAGCATACATATTGCTGTTCGCCTTCTCGTTGCTTATTGTTTTCCGACTTATACCATTTGTGATCGGACTTATTCTCATCCCTGCAGCTATGATCTTGCTTGATAGAAAAGCGCTAAAGGATGTTGACTACGGCCTGCTTCTCACCTTCGTTTGCTTCTTTATCTTCGCAGGCAATATGGCAAGAATTGACGCTATAAGCACATTCCTATCGTCTTTGCTTAACAAAAACACACTGATAGTCAGCTCCCTCTCCTGCCAGTTTATAAGTAACGTTCCGTCAGCTATTCTCCTTTCAGAGTTTACTGAAAACTATCGAGACTTGCTTCTTGGTGTTAATATCGGAGGAACAGGAACCCTTATTGCATCGCTTGCTTCATTGATTACATTCAGACAGTATCAATCGGTCGATCCAAGCGGCACAAGGAAATACTTTATCACCTTCTCGCTCATAAATTTTGCATTCCTTGGAATACTTATGATATTCTGTTCAATTATATAAAAATAACCGACGTTATGGCGTCGGTTATTTTGTTCTTATGCTTATTTCCCCGCTTCGAAGCGTCATTTTTTCTCCGTTATTCTTTGTGATTACAAGACCGAAACTATCATCTATATCGTCAACTCTGGCATTATATCTTTCATTTACGGTTATTACAGTAATTTCTTTGCCTATTACGGTAGATAATTGTCGGTATTTATTAACTGTATCTTTCGATTTAAGATTATCATTAAAGCGTTTTAAAATCAAAAACGCAAGGTTGTTTCTGTCTTCAACCGTATAGTGATCGCTTATTGCGCCTGCTATATCCCTTAATTCATCGGGAAAGCTGTTTTCGGGCGGAGCGATATTAACGCCTATACCGATAACAATGCCTTGAATTTTACCGTCATCAGAAATTATTCCCTCAGCTAAGATGCCGCAAACTTTTTTGCCATTATAAATCAAATCGTTTACCCATTTTATTCCGCATTTCACATTATAAAGATCATCAATAGCTTCAGAAACTGAAATCCCGGCTATTGCGGTAATACTAATAATATCAAGCTCGCTTACGTCAGAAAGCAAGAAGCTCATATAAAGCCCGCCATTAGCAGAATAAAAGCTCCTGCCGAGACGCCCTCTGCCGCCTGTTTGACAAGCAGCAATTACAGTTCGATAATTTGACATTCCTTTTGTGTATTCATTTTTTAGATAAGTATTCGTAGACGGTAGAGAATCAAAAACCGTCACTTTTACCTTATTTCCGTCGATATATAATTCTTCCATATTCCCCTCTTTTCCCTTTAATATTATACTACCTCCTAATATTTGTCAACATTTATCTCATTTATTGACACGTTTTACGTTGTGTGGTAGAATATTAGTATATTTATTCTTTGAGGTATGAGATGAAGTTTATAGCAAAATATCTTCGCCCTCACTTCGCTTTAATGACCATAGGTCTTATTATCAAGACCATAGGAACAGTGGTAGACCTTTTGATTCCATACATTCTCGAGCATATAATTGACAACGTGGTACCGACTAAAGATATAAATGCCGTCCTTTTTTATGGCGGACTTATGCTCCTTTGTTCAATTATAGGTCTTGTGGGCAACATAGTCGCTAACCGTTTCGCCTGTGCCGTTGCACGTGACACAACACGAGAAATCAGAAGCGACCTATTCAGAAAAATTTCTTATCTGTCGTCAAAGCAGATTGACGAGATCACCATCCCAACGCTCGAAACACGACTTACGTCGGATACATATAACGTACACCACACGATAGGTATGATACAGCGACTCGGTGTTCGTGCGCCTATACTTCTTATTGGCGGCATTATCATAACCTTCATGATGGATCCGATTCTTTGTCTTGTGCTCGTTTCTGTGCTACCCTTCATAACAGCCGTTGTCGTTTTGATATCCAAAAAAGGTATTCCGCTGTTCAAGAAGGTTCAGGAGCGCACAGACGATATGGTCGGAACAGTTAGAGAAAGCGCGCAAGGCATCAGAATTATTAAAGCTCTTTCCCGAATTGCGCACCAGAACAAGAAATTTGATTCAAAGAACAGCACATTGAATCAGGCAGAGCTTAAATCCGGCTACGTTATGTCGCTTACAACTCCGCTTATGAACGTATTCCTTAATGTAGGAATGTCGGCTGTAATTCTCGTTGGAGCAATAAGAGTAAACGGCGGTCTATCTGAAGCAGGCATGATAATTGCGTTTATGTCCTATTTCACGATTATACTGAACGCAATGCTCAATATAACACGAATTTTCACTATGTTCTCAAAGGGCGCCGCATCTGCAAGTAGAATTGCCGAGGTCTGCAATATCGAGCCTGATATCAGCTATCTGCCTAAGGGCGAACGCGAGAATACCGACTCTTATATTGAATTTCGAGACGTTTCCTTCTCATATAACGGAACAAAGAAAAACCTTGATAAAGTATCTTTTACTATAAAAGAAAAACAAACTCTCGGAATTATCGGTGCGACGGGTAGCGGAAAGTCAACAATCATACAGCTTCTTCTTCGCTTCTATGATCCTGACTCCGGAAAAATTCTTATCGACGGATATGACATCAGATCTTTAAGCTCCGAGGAGCTTCGCTCACGCTTCGGCACGGTTCTTCAAAATGATTTTATCTACGCAGGAACGCTTCTTGACAATATCTCCTTCGGCCGTGAAATAGAAGACAGTGACATTAGCTTCGCTCTTGATAACGCATGCGCAAGCGAATTTGTATCAAACCTTGAATCAGGGACGGAGCATCATCTTAACACCAAGGGCACAAATCTGAGCGGCGGTCAAAGACAGCGAGTTCTTATTACCCGAGCTCTTGCCGGAAAGCCCGACATTCTGATTCTTGATGATTCATCAAGCGCGCTTGACTACAAGACTGATGCTAAGCTTCGAGGACATCTGCGTGAGAATTTTGCAAACACTACAAAGGTAATCGTTGCACAAAGAGTAAGCTCAATATCACACGCCAATAGAATTCTCGTGCTTGACGATGGAAAAATTGTCGGTGACGGTACTCACGAGGAGCTGCTTGCGTCCTGTAATATCTATCGCGAGATCTCGCTTTCGCAGATCGGAGGTGAGACACAGTGAACGGCAATAATAATCCTCAGCAGAAGCCAACAATTAAATGGGGAGTTCTGCGAAAGCTATTTCCCTATCTTTGGTCGCAAAAGGTTTCTTTTATATCGTCTATGTTGCTGGTTGCTGTTTCGAGCATCTCGGCACTTGCCGGCCCGAAGCTTGCAGGACAAGCAATTAAAGCAATTGAGGGCGGAAAAGGAAATGTCGATTTTGATACCGTTATCTTCTTTTGCGGCTTAATGGTCGTCTTCTATATCGTCTCATCTCTGCTGTCATACATCAATTCTATAATTATGCTCCGCATGAGTAAAAAGATTGCATTCAATATGAGAAAGCAGGTCTTTTCACATCTTCTCACTCTGCCGGTAAGCTACTTTGACAAGAATCAGACCGGAGACATTGTCAGCCGCCTATCATACGATATTGATACAATTAACACCTCCCTATCTACCGACCTCATTCATATTTTAACGAGCGCAATCACAATTATCGGATCGTTCGCGATGATGATCATTATCTCTCCACCGCTCATTCTTGTGTTCGTTGTAACTCTTCCGATTTCAATCTGGTTTATAAAATACCGTTCGCAAAAGGTTCGGCCTCTGTTCAGAAAAAGATCCGCCAAGCTTGGTGAGCTTAACGGTTATGCAGAGGAAATGCTTTCGGGGCAGAAATCTATCAAAGCATATAATAGAGAAGAGGTCATAATCGGCCGTTTCAACGGTCGCAACGATGATGCTGTCAACACGTTCTTTGAGGCGGAATATCAAGGCTGTATCATTGGCCCAAGCGTTAACTTCATCAGTAACCTTTCAATGTCCCTTGTTAGCACTTTTGGTACAATTCTTTTCATCGGAAACGCTATTTCCCTTTCCGGAATTTCCGAGTTTATTCAATATTCAAGAAGATTCTCGGGCCCCGTCGGCGAGATAGCTAACATTATAGCAGATCTACAGTCAGCTACCTCTGCCGCTGAAAGAATCTTCCGTGTGCTTGACGAGGAGCCTGAGAAGCCCGATAGCCCTGATGCCGTTACTGTTTCGAACGTCAAGGGCGGCGTGTCATTCAAAAACATCTGCTTTGGATATGAGCCTGACAAGACTGTTATAAGCGATTTCACGCTTGACGTTAAGCCCGGAAGCACCGTTGCAATCGTTGGCCCAACCGGCGCAGGAAAAACAACGATAGCGAACATATTAATGCGATTCTATGATCCTCAATCCGGCGATATTCTCCTTGACGGAAAAAGCATTTACGATATTACCCGTGACTCCCTTCGCAGTTCATTCACCATGGTGCTTCAGGACACATGGCTTTTTGAGGGGACAATTAAAGATAACATAGCCTTCGGAAACGATAACGTAACGACAGAGGACATAGTAACTGCCGCAAAGACCGCAGGTATTCACGAATACATAATGTCGCTTAAGGACGGATACGATACCGTTCTTTCGGACGACGGCGTCAATATTTCCAAAGGTCAAAAGCAGCTTATTAACATTTCACGAGCGCTTCTTTCAGATGCGCCTATCCTGATTCTTGACGAAGCAACCTCTAATGTTGACTCACGCACCGAGCAAATGATACAAAAAGCCATGCTTTCACTTATGAAAGGCAGGACGTCATTCGTAATCGCACACCGACTGTCAACCATAGTTAATGCCGATGTGATTCTCGTTATTCAAAACGGCAAGATCGCCGAAAGCGGCAACCACGAAGAATTGCTTCAAAAGAACGGCGTTTACGCCTCCCTTTACAATTCACAGTTTGAATCATAATTAAAAAATTCCGCATCGATTGATGCGGAATTTTTTTAAAAGCCAAGATTAGTAAGCCATGTTTTCAAAAGTGACGTCCACTGAGAAACGTCATTCATATTTGGAGCCATACCGAGGCCGTGGACACCATGTGGGAAAATGTGAAGCTCTGAAGGAATATTTTTCTCGGTCAGCGCGTTATAAAGCTTCAGTGAATTCCAAACCGAAACGCCATCATCATCCTGTGTATGCCAAATAAAACATGGAGGCGTATCATCCTTTACGGCCTTTTCACCCGAAAGCTTATACGCAAGCTCATCTTCATTCGGTAACCCCCCAAGAAGACGCTCACGCGAGCCAACGTGCATATAATTCTCAACGAGAGTGACTACGGGATAACAAAGCACGAC
>JAZNXR010000082.1:0-8240 GCA_045593985.1 Eubacteriales bacterium | reverse complement strand
ACTCAATGGAATGGGATGAGGTCTGGTGCGAAAGCGACGAGAACATCTATCACATCCTGAGCAAATTCGCGGCAGACGAATAAGCTAAATTAAGACAGCCGCCGATTGGCGGCTGTCTTTTTGTCATTTAATTGTAAATATTTTGTTAATTTTGCGGCAAAAATTAATTTTTGAATACTGCAAGCTCAAAAAAATTACCATTTTCCCTTGTTTTTATCAGAAAAAGTTTGCATTTATACTATTAGTATGATATAATATAGTGAATTACTTTTCTAATGATGATTTCGGAGGGCGAGATGGCAGTCGATATTTTGACCATGACATACGAAGAATTACTGCCAATCGTTACCGGTCTTGGATTCCCTGCTTTCAGAGCGAAGCAGCTATATCAGTGGCTTTGCAAGGGCGCATCGCTCGACGAGATGAATAATCTCCCAAAGGCTTTCAAGGCAGCTCTTATCGAAAACGGATATACAGTCGACCTTCCGAAGGTAGAAAAGAAATTGGTTTCGCAAATAGACGGCACCGTCAAGCTTCTCTTCTCGCTTTCCGACGGACAGTATATCGAAAGCGTGGTTATGAGATATGAGCACGGAAACACGATATGCGTCTCCTGCCAGGCAGGATGCCGGATGGGTTGCAAATTCTGTGCGTCAACTCTCAGGGGTTTAAGCAGAAATCTTACCCCCTCCGAAATTATCGGCCAGATTTTCATGGCGCAAAAGACAATCGGTGAGCGAATTTCGAATATAGTTATGATGGGTATAGGCGAGCCGCTTGACAACTACGATAACGTCATAAGGTTTCTCCATACGGTTAATCGGGAGGACGGTCTGAATATTGGCTACCGACACATTTCCCTTTCAACCTGCGGCCTTGTTGACGGAATCAGAAAGCTTGAAAAGGAGATGCTCCCGATCACGCTTTCAATCTCGCTCCACAACATCGACACAGAGCAAAGAAAATCCATCATGCCGATAACAAACAAATGGAGCGTTGAGGAGCTTCTCTCTGCTTGCTCCGATTATTTCAAGGCAACAGGCAGGCGAATATCGTTTGAATACACTCTCATTGCAAATGAAAACGATAGCCTTCCTCAAGCCGAAAAGCTTGCAAGCGGTCTTAAAAGATTCTTGCCGGGAATGCCGATTCACGTTAACCTGATTCCTTTAAATGACGTAAGCGAGCGCTCCTACAAAAAAAGCTCAGCAAAAAACGTTGAATCCTTTAAGAATCGCCTGATCAGCTTGGGAATAAATGCAACCGTAAGAAGGCGTCTCGGCCCCGATATCAATGCATCATGCGGTCAGCTTCGGCTGAACGCACAAGATCAATAAACCGTATACGAAGGAATTTCGTTTCGAATCAGGAACATACTATTAGCGAGGTACACTATGTTTATCAGCGGAAAGACCGACGTCGGAAAACGTCGAGTAAACAATCAGGACTGCTTCAACATCACCCAACTTGACGCTCAGACATTTCTCTGCACCGTTTGTGACGGAATGGGTGGAGCAAACGGCGGTAATATTGCAAGCGAAATTGCTTGCGGTGTCTATACCGACTTTGTAAAGGAGGGCTTCTCTCCCGACAGCGAGAATGACGCCGAGCTTATGAAGGCGGCGGTTGCGCGCGCAAACTCTGCAGTTTACGAGGCAGCACAGGCAGATCCTGCACTCAAGGGAATGGGAACAACTCTTGTATCCGTTCTTTTAAGGAAATCCGGCAAGGCAACGATAATTAACGTTGGGGACAGCCGTCTTTACTCCATCAGTAACGGTCAGATTTGCCAAGTCACACGCGACCACTCATATGTACAGTACCTCGTAGATATGGGACAGATCACAGTCAGTGAGGCAAAAAACGCTTCGATTCGAAACATAATCATTCGCTCAATCGGTAACGAGGCAAAGACAAATCCCGACGTCTTCTTCCTCGACTGCGAGACAAACGGATATCTCCTCCTCTGCACAGACGGTCTGACTAACTGCGTGCCTAACGACGTTATCGTCGAAAATGTCAAAGCAGATAGCTATGAAGAACTTGCAGAATGTACCGAAAGACTCGTTGAGCTTGCAAATGAAGGCGGCGGAACTGATAACATAACCGTCATCCTCGTAAAGCTCTGATCACAGCTTGAAAATTAAGACAAAGGAATCGCTTAATGAATACAGCTAACAGATATGTCGGCAAGATACTTGACCGAAGATATGAGATAAAAAGAATAATCGGTATAGGCGGAATGGCGGTTGTCTTCGAGGCAAGAGATATCGTCATGAACCGCATTGTTGCCGTAAAAATGCTTAAGGAGGACCTCTCCGACGATGCAGAGGCAGTTAAGAGATTCATCAATGAATCAAAGGCCGTCTCGATGCTTTCTCATCCTAATATCGTTAAGATATTTGATGTATCAGTAAAGGCACGTCTTAAGTATATCGTCATGGAGCGAGTTGAGGGAATCACCCTTAAAAGCTATATGCAGAAAAAGGGTGCGCTCTCCCGTGAAGAGGTTATCAGCTACTCTGAGCAGGTGCTTCGTGCGCTTGAGCATGCTCATTCCAAGGGCATCGTCCACCGTGACATTAAGCCTCAGAACATCATGCTTCTCAAAAACGGACGGGTTAAGGTTACAGACTTTGGAATCGCTGTCCTTCCGACGGGCGAAAAAAATCCTAACGGAAAGGCGATCGGAACTGTTTACTATATCAGCCCCGAGCAAGCAAGCGGCAAGGAAACCGACACGCGAAGCGACCTCTACTCTCTCGGTATTTTGATGTACGAGATGGCAACAGGCACTCTTCCCTTCAATGCAGACACGCCGATCTCGGTTGCTATGATGCAGGTGCGCGAGCAGCCTAAGCCACCTTCCGAAATTCGTTCCGATATTCCAAAAGGACTTGAGCAAATAATTCTCGGCGCAATGGAAAAGAGTCCCGAAAGACGCTTCCAGACAGCGACACAGATGCTCAAATACGTAGAGAAGGTTCATCTCAATCCCGAATATATTTTCAAAACAAGAGGCGAAGGAACGCCCGAAACCACGGCGAGCCACGCAGCAAAGGATATGAAAAAGCAAAAATCGAAATCAACCAAGCGTCGCAAGGAAAGCAACTCGATGTTCCCGATAATACTCGGAGTTGCCGTTGCATTTGCCATTGTGCTGATAACGGGTGCGATAACGGTGCTTGACTCGGTATTAAAAAGTGAAAATGCAAACGCCGCCGAACAGATCAAGGTTCCGAATGTAGTCGGTGAAACCTACTCCCAGGACAGTATCGACAAGCTTCTTGATCCTTCAATGTTCAAGGTTGAAATCAAGATGGTATACGATGCCGAACATCCTGCAGGAACCATTACTAAGCAGGAGCCTGTTGCAGATTCTTCGAGAAAGATCGTCAGAAACAAGACCAAATGCACAGTAACGCTGACGGTCAGCCGCGGAGCAAATCTTGTGTCGGTACCTGACCTTGTTAGTTATAGCTACTCCTACGCAAAATATATCGCAATGGGCGAAGAAAACTTCAACTTCACCGTTGAGCTTATTCCGATACCGAGCGAGACCTTCAAGATCGGCACGGTTGTCAAAACAGAGCCCGCCGCAGGCGAGAAGGTTCAATACGGATCAAAGATCAAGATTTATTACAGCGACGGCGCGACAGAAATATATGAGTACGTTAATGTCGACGATTACACGGGAATGACGCCTGCTCTTGCAAGCACTTTGATTGCAGGAGATCTGATAATCGACAAGGATACGACCTATGAGTATAGCGACACGGTTGCCGAAGGACGTATCGTTTCCCAAAGCCTGGCACCGGGCGAAAGACTTAAAGGCTCTGTAATTAAATTCGTAATCAGCCTTGGCGCTCCTCCTGCAACTGATCCGCCGGAAACAACGCCGTCTGAAACGACACCGGCTGAAACAACACCGGCCGAAACAACGACCGAGAGCACAACAACCAACTAAGGCTCAGTCAAAAAACAAACCGTGAATTTTTTTCACACTTGACCAACGGAGAAACACGAAAATGAACAATATAACCGACTGCTTCGGCACAATGGTATTCGACGACACCGCAATGCGCAAGAAGCTCCCGAAGGAGATCTACGATGCAATGCGTCGAACAATTAAAGACGGCAAGCGCCTTGATCCCGAACTTGCAAACGTAGTTGCTGCCGCAATGAAGGATTGGGCTATCGAAAAGGGCGCAACACATTATACCCATTGGTTCCAGCCGATGACAGGAATTACGGCAGAAAAGCACGATAGCTTTATAAGCCCGACCAAGGATGGCAAGGTCATAATGGAATTCTCGGGCAAGGAGCTTGTTAAGGGAGAGACCGATGCTTCCTCCTTCCCCTCCGGCGGTCTTCGCGCAACCTTTGAAGCACGAGGATATACCGCTTGGGATCCCTCCTCCTATGCCTTTATTAAGGACAAGACCTTGTGTATTCCAACAGCCTTCTGCTCCTACGGTGGCGAGGCACTCGACAAGAAAACTCCCCTTCTCCGTTCTATGGAAAAGATCAACAAGCAGGCTCTGCGCGTCCTGAGACTGTTTGGAAACGATACGGTTACAAGCGTAAAGACAACCGTCGGTGTCGAGCAGGAATACTTCCTCATTACGAAAGAGGTATTTGAAAAGCGCAAGGATCTTTTCTACACGGGCAGGACTCTTTTCGGAGCAAAGCCGCCTAAGGGACAAGAGCTTGATGACCACTATTTCGGCTCAATCAAGGACAAGGTTTCCGAGTTCATGCACGATGTTGATGTCGAGCTTTGGAAGCTTGGCGTTCTTGCAAAAACCGAGCATAACGAAGCGGCTCCTGCTCAGCACGAGCTTGCTCCGATCTTCACAACAGCAAATATTGCCGCTGACCACAATCAGCTGACAATGGAAATTCTCCAGACGGTAGCAAAGAGACACGGCCTTGTTTGTCTCCTTCACGAAAAGCCATTTGCAGGCGTAAACGGAAGCGGCAAGCATAACAACTGGTCGATCTCCACCGACACGGGAATAAATCTTCTCGAGCCGGGCGAAACGCCCTATGAGAACGCTCAATTCCTTCTTTTCCTGAGCGCTATAATCAAGGCGGTTGATGATTACCAGGATCTTCTTCGAATATCCGTCGCAACCGCAGGCAACGACCACCGTCTCGGCGCAGGCGAGGCGCCTCCCGCAATCGTATCCTTCTTCCTCGGTGACGAGCTTACCGAGATCCTTAACGCTATCGAAAGCGAAAGCGCATACGGTGGAAAGGAAAAGGAGCTTCTTCGTGTCGGAGTACATATTCTTCCTAAATTCACGAAGGACACGACCGACAGAAACCGCACCTCCCCCTTCGCATTCACAGGAAATAAGTTTGAATTCCGTATGCTCGGCTCTGCCGCATCTGTTTCTGACGTAAACACAGTTATTAACACTGCGGTTGCCGAAACCCTTAAGGGCTTTGCCGACCGACTTGAGGGCGCTGAAAACTTCGAAGAAGTACTTCACGACATTATTCGTGATACCATTCGTGAGCACAAAAGAATTCTTTTCAACGGCAACGGTTACGATGAATCTTGGATCAAGGAGGCAGAGGCAAGAGGCCTTAGCAACCTGCCAAACACTCCCGTAGCGCTTTCTCATTTCCTTGACGAAAAGAATATCACCCTCTTCTCGGAAAATAAGATCTTCTCCGAAACCGAGCTGCGTTCACGCAAGGAGATCATGCTTGAAAGCTACTGCAAGCTGATCAATATTGAGGCGCTAACGATGATTGACATGGCAAGAAAGGAAATCATTCCTGCTGTCATTTCCTACGTCAAGGATCTGTCAAAGACGATAATCAGCGTAAAGACTGCAGTTCCATCGGCTCTTACGGATGCAGAGGACGAGCTTGTTACTTCCCTTTCCGCACTTATTTCCAAGGCAAACGCCGCAGTTAAGGAGCTTGAAGCCTCGACAGTCAACGCTACGAAGATTCCCGATAACGCCGAGCGCGCCGACTTCTACCTCAACTCGGTACTCACAAGAATGGCAGAGCTTCGTGCCGTTTGCGACAAAGCGGAAACGCTTACAGCAGAAAGCTATTGGCCCTTCCCGACCTACGGAGATATTCTTTTCAGCGTTCGCTGACGAGGACAATTTATGAAAAATACTATCAAAATAGCGCTTGCGTCAAACGAAATTTCCGTTGCAGACGTTTCCGCTAACCTAAAAGCAATCAGCGATATAATATCCGAAAGCGCAAAAAACGGCGCAAAAGCAGTTGTTCTTCCCGAGCTGTCTATAACAGGCTATTCCTGCGGTGATCTGTTTTTGAATAACAAATTAACCGATATCTGGGCAGATGCATTAAACACGATAGCCGAGGCATCCTATGATAATTCGGTTACGGTTTTCATAGGTCTGCCGATTAAAATCGACGGCGCAATTTACGACTGTATCGCAGTTATTGACAACGGCGAAACGCTCGGCTTTGTACCCAAGAAAAACCTTTCTCATTCCGAAAAGCGAGTTTTTGTTTCCGATAACGATCCTGCCATTGTATTTGAGACAGCAGATGCTGTTTACGGCGTTGCCGTCGGTGACGACATCCTTGATGACGAATACTGCAAGGCACTCAAAAAAGCGGGCGCAACGGTCATAGTTAACCCCTATGCATCCCCTATGAGCGCAACCTTTGAAAAAGAAAAGGCTGCGCAGGTCAAATATCTTTCCGAACAACTCGGTCTGACAGTCCTCTCGGTTGGTGCGTCTCCTTCGGAGTCGACAACGGATTATGTTTATGCAGACTACATCGTTGCAGCTAAAGCCGGCGAAATTATAGCCGAGCAAAGGGCGCTCATTGATGGCGGAATCTGCTATGCGGAATTTGTACCGACCTCGTCAAAGGGCAAGGGCGTCATAAAGCCGATTATGACAGAGAAGATCGAGAAGAATCCGTTTATTCCCGAAGGAATATCCGACGATTACTTCGAAAACTGTCTGAAAATTCAGGCGTACGGTCTTAAAAAGCGCATGATCGCCGCACATTCAAAAACCGCAGTTATCGGTATCTCGGGCGGCCTTGACAGCACGCTTGCGCTTCTGGCAACTATTCGCACCTTTGATATGATGCATAAGGATCGTAAGGACATAATTTGTGTCACAATGCCCTGCTTCGGAACAACGAAGCGCACAAAGAGCAACGCAATAAAGATGTGCGAGGAGCTTGGAGTAGATATTCGTGAGATCAACATCAGTAAAGCCGTTCTTCAGCACTTTGAGGATATTGGACACGATGCATCGGTAACAGACGTAACCTACGAAAACTCGCAGGCAAGAGAACGCACACAGATTCTCATGGATCTTTCAAACAGATATAACGGACTTGTTATAGGAACGGGAGATATGTCCGAGCTTGCTCTCGGCTGGGCGACATACAACGGCGACCATATGTCTATGTACGGTCTTAACGCATCTATTCCGAAAACGCTTGTCAGAGCACTCGTTGCATACGAGGCAAGGCGACTTGGCGGAAGCATTTCAGAGATTCTATTGGACGTTATTGGAACGCCCGTTTCTCCCGAGCTGCTTCCCGCCGATGCTAACGGAGCAATTGCACAAAAAACCGAGGATCTCGTCGGCCCCTACGAGCTGCATGATTTCTTCCTTTATCATTTTGTAAAGGAAAATCGCTCTCCAAAGGAAATCTACGATCTCGCAACCAAAGTATTCAATGGCGAATACACCCCGGAAACGGTGCTAAAATGGCTCAAAACCTTCATTCGCCGCTTCTTCATTTCACAGTTTAAGCGCTCCTGCGTCCCTGATGGCCCGAAAGTAACCGAACTTTCTCTTTCGCCGCGCGGCTCATTCTCGATGCCGTCTGACGCATCGTTTTCGTTCTTCATGAAAGAGCTTGACGAAATATAAAATTAAAACACCCGACATCGTCGGGTGTTTTATCGTTCTTCGGTTTGTTCAAAGAGTCCGCCACGCTCGACCGCTGTGAACAGGCGATGCTTTAGTCCCTTATATTCCTTATCAAGAGATGCGATCATTGTCTTAACCTTTTCCCTTTCGGTATGACCGTCCTCGGGGCAAAGATTTTTTACGAGAGGAAGCTCATTCTTTCCCATAAAATAGCGAATATCCTTTTCCTCAACGTAGATCATCGGGCGTATTAACGTCAGATCCTTACGGGACAGATATGTAACGGGAAGAAAAGCTCCAAGCCTGCCTTCATGTAAAAGATTGAGCATAAAGGTC
>JAZNXR010000081.1:0-35817 GCA_045593985.1 Eubacteriales bacterium | reverse complement strand
TTTATATATATTTAGGAGTAATTGAAACTGATTTTTATTTTGGAAATTCAGAACGTCATTATATTCTGTTAGAAGAATTAAGCACAAACACTCTGTTTAAATTTAGCGGAGAAAAGATTCGTCAAAAATATGATTCGTATTGTTACATACATATAGAAAGGTACTCAGGACTTAAATACAAATACATACGTGATTCTGTCAACGAACAAACTCTATATATTACGAGATTTTTTTCTGTAAATAAACACTTGCCACAGATTGATTTAATGAAATACGTTGTTACTCAAGATGGATTTGAATTTCATTTTGTTATTTTAGAGTTATTTGATGAGGAAGGTATTTCTTTTAACATCAACAGCATATCCGCCACAAACAAATCTGCAGAAGCATTTGCAAAAAGTTGTTGCGAGCACTTGCTTTCAGGATACGATTTTGATGAATCGTTTTTGGTAAGATATCGTAAATTACGTGATAAGTTCTATAGCACTCATACAGCAAAAGATTATTTTGATGCTTCAGGGCACTTGCGGTATTTTTATTTTACCGATAAAGTTATCAATAAACTTCCGTCTGATATTGAAGAACGTGCGTACGAAATCTATCATTACTGGAAAAATGGAAAATACAATAACATTCAAAGGATAGAATATCATGGCTACAAGGCAAAATGGACCTCAGAATATCTTGTGTACGAAATTTGCGTAAATCTATACGGAAAAGATAATGTTATTTACCAGTACAAACCGAGTTTCTTAGGCAAAATGTCTTACGATATTTATTTGCCTAAGAAAAGAATCGCAATTGAATACCAAGGTAAACAGCATTTTGATCCAGTTGAATATTTTGGTGGAAGAGAACATTTTGAAAAACAAGTAATGCGAGATAGTAAAAAACTGCGTTTGAGTATCGAAAACAATATAACTTTGGTTTATATAACGTATAAAGAAATTATTAGTGAATCTTTGATTAAAGCAAAAATTAAAGAAGCTATTGAGAGTAAAAAAACTAATACAAGAAATGAGGAATCAGAGGCAACACAAGAATGAAAAAGCGAGCTGACGGACGGTACGTCAAGAAGGTCGACGGCAAATACTTCTACGGCGCGACCGAGCGCGAGGTGATGCGGAAGATCCTCGCCTATGAGGGCAAAAAAGAAAAAGGAGCTACCTTTGCCGAGGTAGCTGACGAGTGGTGGAATTTAGAGGTTGAGAAGCTCGCTCCGAGTACTGTGAAGAGCTATAAAAAAGCCACAGAACGCGCGAAAGAGTTTTTCAAGGATTATTTAATATCCGATATCTCGGCGGCTGATATAACGCGTTTTCTACACCGCCTCGCGCGTAATAACTTGGCTAAAAAGACAGTTAAAAATCATAAGATAGTAGTATCAAGAATATTACACTTTGCAACGGTAGAATGCTATATAAAGACTAACCCTGCGCGTGATGCCGAGCTGCCGCGCAACCTCGCGGAGAAGAAGCGCAAAGCCGCCGATCCGAAAGACGAGGAAGCGATAAGAAGCGCAAGCTCTGACGAGTGGCTTTTACCGTATATGGCACTTATGACGGGAATGCGTAAAGGTGAGCTAATCGGTCTCAAATGGTCGGATATCGACCTCGGCGCCGGGATGATCCGCGTAGAGCGCAGCGTGTGGTACGGCGGCGGCGCGCACGAAAAGACCACAAAGACCGAAGCCGGCACGAGAGCAATCCCGATAGTTGACGATCTCCGCACGCGCCTTCAAGCCGAGATCGCGAAGCGCAAACCGAATTCGAGTCACTACGTTTTCGGAGACGAGAAGCCGCTTTCCGAAAAGGCGTACCGCTATCGGCTGAAGAAGTACAGCGAGCGTACCGGGGTAACGGCAACGCTTCACCAACTCCGCAAGAGCTTTGCCACGGCAGCCGTCGCCGCTGATATCCCTCCCGACGTCCTCAAGTCTATCATCGGTCACGCCGATATCAGCACCACGCTTAACATCTATGCAGAGGTGCGCGAGGACCGAGTAAAAGAGGCTGGAGCCGCGCTCTCAAACCTTATGAAAAAGCACTAAAAAAGGGGCGAAAAACACCGTCAAAGTTGTCAAAAAGTGGTCAAACACCCCGAAAACCCTTGATTTTCCTACGAAAGTATAGAGTTCAAGTCCTTCTGCCCCTGCCAAACGAAAAGCCATTGAAAATTAACGTTTTCGGTGGCTTTTTTGTTGTTTTTAGGCGGTTTTTGGGCATTTTCACGTATTTTTTGTGCAAAATGCGTTTGTTTTGATTTCTTGCGAAAGTACATAAATGTACATAAAAGTACATAGATGTACAAAATTACGGTGGTCAAAAAGTTGTCAAGAGGTTGTCAAAAAGAAAAAAGCTCCGTTCGGGTGTGCCGTGATTGGCTTCCGTTCGGAGCTTTATTTGATTTCTAAATTTTTTATTTGATTTCTGAATTTTTGGGGTGTGCATCAATATACTGATTGCCCTGATGCATGAATTTAATCTGCTCGCGCATATAATCGGTGGTATCAGTTACTATATACTTATAGCCGTTGCAGTAACCGCTGAAACCGTTGTACACCACCGATGCAAGCTTCAAGAAGACCTTGGCGACCACCGCCCATGAGGGATTAGCCGACACGTCGAGCGCGACGATTGAAACGCAGATCGTGACGATTGCCATCGTGAATAGCTTCTTTATAAATCCGAAGCGTTGCGCTATCTCGGGGTGAACGCCGAGGGGGAGCGAACGGCGAGTATTCTTGCCTTGACGTAAAATCATATCGGGGGTAAGATGCATCGGCTTCAAGCGATTAGCGCGGCGTATAGCCTTTTTTTGAGCGGCTGTGAGCTCGTCACACGCTTTAATAGCCCTTTCGTCGAGTGCTAAATATTTTTCGACGTACGTCTCGTAAGAGATACCGACGGAGACGAGGCAAGCGGACCGCGCCGATTTCAGTTCTTCTGCAATAGCTGCTGCGCAGTACTCGGGGAGCCGCGCGTATTTACCCGACACAATCAGATCGTCTTTCAGCCCTTCAAATTTGTGCAGAGTATCTAAATATACCGTATTTAACAGCCCGGCTCTCGTTCCCGTGTCACTGCAAGACACGTACGTTCCCCAGGTAGCGAAGAGAAGAAGGAAGAAGTCTCTTCCGAGATTAGCCGCCTCCTTCAGCGAGGTTATGCGCACGTCCGTCGTAGTGATTATAATGACGGCGAACATCAGGAAAACGCTGACGAGTATACCACCGTAATTAGTAACCTTCTTTGCGATACTTTCACGAAGACCGCCGCTGTCGAGTAGTTTAAGCTCCTCCATTCGAAGCCGCCTCCTTTACGGTCTTATATCTGTCGGATATATACGTAAATACCGTGCCGATGGCAGACCCGATGAAGCCGCACCAAAATACAGTTGTAAGGTCGCGCATGACGTCGCCGAGATACATGAGCGCGTATGCAATAAGCACGAGGACGAGCCAAATGACGAGCGGCGGCGCGTGCTTGAGGTCAAGCTTGTCGCGAATGAAGTCAAACACCGTCTTGCGAAAGACGATAAGAACGACGATTGCTATAAGGAAGATACCCGTCCCGACGGTCTTCTCGGTGCCGTGCGCTTCATTCCACATCGGGAATTTTTCGCATATAGCCCAAATGGGCAGACCGCAGGCTATAAGTATTCCTGCGATCTTCCAAACCCAAAAGAGTGTTTTACGCTTCTTTTCCGTCATTCTCCTTTACCTCCTCGATAGCTTCGAGCGCGTGAACTGCAGCGAGATGCTTGCCGTAAAACTCATCCTTTTTAGCTGTCGGAATACCGGAAAGACAAATAAGGTTCGCGATCTCGTCGGCGTTTTCAACGGCGGCACATTTGACAGCAGCGAGAGCCTTTTCTATGCGAGTAAGAAGGGCGACAAGCTTAAGCTTTTCGCTCTCGGTGGTTTTAAAGCTTTCGATCAGCTCTTCGTATTTTCCTTCAAATTCCGCGAACTTACCCTCATATGTACCGAGCTTGTCCGCGACGGCGGTCATTTTTTCTGCGGCTGCCGCAGCAACGTCTGCGCCCTGCTTCGCTATCGCGATTGCATTACCATTAAGGGTGCCGAGAGAATTGCTGAACTTTCCGTCTTTAATCTTTGAGTAAAGAGCCGCACCGACGAGCGACACGAGGACGGTTATCTCTTCGAAATTAGATTTAAACCAATTAACGAGCACGTCGGTAAAGGGTTCCTCCTCAATTACCGTTTCGGGTGTAGTTTCCGGCACCGCCTCAAAACCCGAATTTTCGCCCGTAGCGGCGTTTTCGTCTTCGGGGGTGGAATTATCCGCATTTATTCCCTCGTCAGTCGCAGATGCTGAAATGCCGAAGAAGGTGAAGAGGGTAAGAACGATCAGAAGTGCAAATATCTTTTTCATTTTAAATAAGTCTCCTTTATTTTAAGTAATTTCTATGTTTTCGGGCTCCGCGTCGGGAGGAATAAGGAAGTTGAGTGAATCGGTATCGAAGATTTTCTCAAGCGCATCAACGCGCTCGGTGAGCTCGGCAATTCTGTTTTCAGCCTTGTCGAGTGCGTGACGAAGCGCGAGTTCCCGTTCTGTATACGATTTATTCGAGACGATGCCGCCGTTATGGATAGCGACCGAGCCTATATGATAGCTAAAGCCGTCGACTCCCTCGAATTTTACCATATACGTCGAGTCGGGGATTGCAGGAAGAGCCGTAAGCCGTGAGGCAAGTACGGGGATTTTTTTACCGCCGATAATGAGGGTTCCGCACTTGTCCGCGATAATATTCCGCGAGTCGATCCCGTGAACAACTCCGGTTTTGTCATTAAAAAGATGTATTCTCATTGTTCCTCCTGATTATTTTCCACAAAGCTCTTTGCCTCCGCATTTACTTCCGCCTTGACAGAGGCACGGAATGCTTGATACTCTGCAAATTGCTCTGGCTTGTCCTCACGATCCATAAGCACCGCGATTTGCTTGCTTAAAGGATATACCCGTCCGATTCTGCGAGAAATCTCGTCACCGCGAAATTCCTCTTCGACACCGCTTGCGACGGTTTGGAGATAGTTTTCTTTCGTCCATTGCTGTTTCATTTTGTTATCCTCCTATACTTTCGACTTTCGTAACAAACGTTACAATACTTGGAACTGCGCCATTTTCAGCATTATTAAAGGTGAGAGATCCGCCCGCTTCGATGTCGACTAACGGTGCGGAGACATCGTTAACGACAGATAAGATAGGAGTTTTGAACGCATACACAACTTCGGTCGGGTGTTCTTGAAGCCAAACATTTGCTTCATCTACCGTTGCAAATGTTTGGTCGGTATAAATATTGAGTGCTACTCCTTCGGATATTCCTATAATATACGCTGTGTTTGGTTCCCTTGTCAGGTTTCGTTTATACACAGGTATTTGAAATGCGGTGTAATCGGCATACGAACCTGAATTTAACAACACTCGGATACCGCCTACATTCGATAATAATTGCATTACCGTAACATTTATACCATCAATGACGATTTTGTCACTCACCCATTGGGTGTATTCCTTTGTGATGAAATCATAAGTGTTGCGAAAATCTCTTTGATTGGTTTGGTTTGCCATAGCACTTCTTAAACCCTGTCCCCATCCCGTGAGATTCTTCACCGCATCGGGAATCGTAACGGTGCCGAGAACATTACCTTCGGAGTCCTTGCTCACAACCTCCGTTACGGCACACGGAACGAGTTCCGGTTGTTCGTAAGGCTCGTAGGTGGTGATGATATGCTCTGCACTATCATCGGGGACCTTGTAAAGCATTGCATAAAGCCCGATTTGATATGAGTTACCCGATGGCGAATTAGTCCACAACTCAAAGTACAAATTCGTAGGTGCAGACACGGTAAAATAAAATCCGTCGTCAGGAACTGTATCTCCAAACGTTATCTGCAGATCGCTTTCGTTCTGTCCGCAGAAGGGAAACACGGATACGGTATCTCCACCGTCGACACCGGGGTCAGTCGTATATTCAAATTTAAACCTGTAATTTCCTGCCTCAATGGGCTGTTTTAAATAACTTGGCGAGGATGACGGAGCATTTGTGTAATACGGGACTGTAGTCATATACTCAAGCAAATTCGTGCTTGTTTTAACTACCGTATTACCGCCTATCGAGCTAATACGTGCCTTGCCGATCGCGTTTAAGGGGACTTCCTTAACGTAAGATGTGGCTGAATTATCGATGATGGAGATCGCGTTATCTGCGGTCATCTCAAGGATTGCAGGTTTCAAATCTTTAAGACCTGCTGTTGTATCGATGCTTCCTCCACGCGCGTTTATAGCCTCCCTCGCATCCTTAAGGTACTGTATCGAGTTTTCAAGCTCTGTTGCTATGGACTCATTCATTGCGGAATACCTCCTTCGTTTATCTGATGAAGTATAGAAGCGACGTTGCCTATCTGTTCGTCAACGTAAGTTATAGAAGCTATGTTATCGCCCTTCACGGAAGAGGGAACAAATGCAAAATTCTCGTGATCCCATTGCGGTATATAGCCGTCCTTTGTATTATCGAATCCAAGGCGCGCCGCAAGGGGGAGTTCTTGATTCGGGGAAAACGAAAAAGCATATGAGACTATTTCTCCAGCTTCGTTAAGTTCGCTCTCGAGAACACCCTTTCCGATCATTACGGCATCTTTGTTGGGGTCAGGGACATATAGTATACCGTAAGCGTTTGAACCATCATCGCCTACGCTTGGAAGCTTTATAACGAGTCCGCTTGTTGAGAAGGATGCGCCGCTCGAATTGGTGACAATGATGTTGTCCTTTACAAGAAGTGTCTCCGTATTCTCAAGAACGGTATTGCCTTTTATGGAAACATTACCGCCGACGTCGAGGTTTTGAGTAATGTAAACCGATTTGGCGAACGTATTGGTGGTGTCAGAGCCTTTAGGCTGTATCGTTTCCGCAGTTATCGTTCCCGCAGTTATGGATTTCGTTTGCACGTCACCCGTTGTTACTGCATCGTCTTCAATAATTGTTGCGGCGTCGTCATTCTCGTCGATGGCAACAGCGATTTTATTGTATGTTATTACGGTTTTGACAGATGTTTCAGTTTCATCTTCGTTAACTATAACTTCGTGTGTGGTGGTTTTGGTTGCATTAACCGTACCCGTATCGCCGTCGAGCGTAACCGTGGCTTTTCCGCTGTCATCTACCACGTAAGCGGTATGACCGAGATTGGAAGAGCCGCCGACGGCGAGATTGCCTTCAACCCCGAGATTCGATTGGATGGATTGAGCAACGCCTCCGGAGTCGATCTTTATGGTGTTAGCGAGTGCAGTAATGATATCAGAAAGAAGACTCATTAACTCTCCCGAGGACGAGGGAACTTCAAACTCGGGTATGTAACGCGATCCGTTGTATACGGGTACATTCACCTTATACGTCGCAAGCGTATCGGTATAGGTCGGATTTTCTTCCGTGCCGCGCTTGGTCGAAATAAAGAACTGAATACCGAGAGTGCCCGACGTTGACGTAATCGATTTATTCAACGTGTACGAATAGGCGTAGAGCCCCGTATAAACGGCTTTGCCGTCATTGAGCTCGGTCATCGTATACTCCTCCTCGGTCGTCGTATACTCCTCGGGGAGACCGGCTATGTTCGGTCCGAGCACGAAGCCGTTCGGAAGCGTAAACGCGATCGTGACAACGGAGTTCGAGAACGGTCCGACGAGCACGAGCTTGTTTGCATCAACGCTACCCTGCGTGATACGCGAGGGTGAGACGGCGGCTATTGAGCCGTCTGCGTTTGCGAAAATAATCATTTTTCTATCTCCTTTATTTTTGTATTGTTACGTGAATAGTATCGTGAATGAGTTTGCCGGCTTCTACCGGTTTTGTAGACGCGAGAAGGATCTCGCCGCCCTTAAAGATGCTGCTTGTTACCTTGTTTCCATACTTGTTCTCATATTCCGTAACACTATCCTTGTATCTCGGATATGCTATAACCCAGTATGCATCTTTGTTGCTCGTTTGGAAATTTGTAGCGGTCTCAAAGGACAATATGCCATCCTCATAGGTGTAACCTCTGTCCGGATCAAACCTATAAACGAGTGTGCCCTTGTTATCCGCAATATTGGTATCAAATTCGGTAAAGGGCGTATCGTAGAGATAAAGCAACGGCTTTACCGAATCACTGTTAACAAGCGGATTTCCCGAGGCAAAGCCCGAGCCGATAATAATATCATCATCGGTGGTCTGCGCTTCGAGCTCGACGGTGAAGGAAAGGCGCTCGCGCGAATCTTTGTCGATAAAGAGACCATCGGTTAAATTGATCGTGCCGTTAGTATTTATACTATTCGCAGATGGTAAACTATTAGCGAATTGAAGTGCACTGTTATAATTATCTCCATATAGATAAAATACCATAGTGCTTATACGACCGTAATAATCAGCATAAGGCACGTCCGAAGCCCAATATCCCGAGACGCCGCCTTCGCTTTCATAGGCAATCTTCTCGCCGGCAGAATAGTTGTCTTTCATCGAAAATGTAAACGTCATCGCATTGCCGAAGGCGGATGAGACGACAGGAAGTATCAGCTTATCACCTACGTCCGTTACGTTAGCGTTGTACGATAGCACACCCACCGAATGTATTTTTTTTACCGCGTTAGGAGTGCTAAAGCATGCCATAACATTATTAGGTGTAATAATTGTCGATGCGCTCGCTTGGATATTCGTACTGAACACGATCTTATTTTTTATAAGAATGTGCCTCTCGTACGCCTCGCGCTCCGAGACCTCATAGACGCGCTTATTCGAGTTTATACCGACGAACTCGGAAATGCGGTTAAACTTCTTCGCGAGGTAAAGCGAAGCCTTCGTATACGTCGGCATAAATTGCGCTTCGATGCCGGCAATGACGAAGCCGTCAACCGTCTCTCCCACGTTCGGCAGATCCTTTATGCTTCGGAAGGAATAAGTGCGCTCCTCCTCTAAATTTCCGAGCCTCGCCGCAACGCCCTTAATATTCTCTCCGAAATAGCGTGTCTCTACGAGGTTGTCACTCTGCAAATAGTTCTGCGAAAAGGGTGTCTCGTTCAGAACGTATTTCTGTTTAGAGTGCGAGATCATGTTCTCGTAGATCGGGATATACGATATCTGCGTTACGATCTTTCCGATGCCGTTTGCAGCATCGCCAATCAAACCTTGAATAGTGCCCTCACTTACGCCCATCTCACGCGCAAGAATTCGGACGATGGCATAATTTTGCCAAGGCTGAAATGCACCTACGGTTGATGATCTTGTAAAGAATCCGTGTATACCTTCTTGACCTTGCGTATAGTAGAGCGCAAGGCTTCGCGCGTTGGGGAATTCTTTATCATAATCCGAGAGTAGATCATACGCGGCTTTTTCAAGCACGTAAGCCGTTATATCAACGGGGTTGCGCTCCCACGTACCGCCGTCCGTTATACCGCACATAACTCGTGTTATGGCATATACACCTTTTCCCGTTGGAGCGTAAGCGTTCTCCTCGCTCATTCGCTGATTCAGATCGGCGCGAAGTGATTTATAACCGTTAGCATACGGCTCCGTCACAACTCCCTGCGCATAGTCAAGCGTGTTAACGAGGTTTGCCGCGTTGGAGCGCACTTCTGTGTTATACTCGTTGATCGAGCGTGAAAGACCGCGATAGGTAAGGAAGCCTTTCGATAGGTCTGCCGCCTTGCTCTGAATAAGTGGGTCGAAGTATAGCACGAGTGTCGGTTCCTTACCGGGAGAGCCGTCAGTATTCTCGTAGTCAAACTTTATTCTCGGCTCTGCGTGAATATAGCCGCCGATGCGCTTCAGCTGCTCTCGGAGATTTGCTTGCGTTATGGCGAGCTCGGGTGCGAACACCGTCGAGTATTTCTCCGCTTGCGAGCCGGGCACGTAGCTTCTCGCTTCCGTCAAGCTGTCCGAATACTCAACACCGTCGAAGATGATGCGCGGTGTCTCGCTCGTGTAAAGCGGCTCGGCAAGCTCAAGGCAACGGCATACAACATCGGTGATAGTGTACGGGAGAAGGGGGAGACGGTTTTGGACGAAAATAATAGTATATGTAACGGTAACTTTTTTGAATGATGAACTCCCATCTCCGTGAACGCCGACTAAATCACAATAATATTCAACAATATATGTTCCTGATTTTGAGATAGTATAGTTTTCGTATTCAATTCCATTCACCTTTAAAGTGGATATACGTGAACCTATCGTTGTGCCCGATTCAACAAATCGCAAGTTTGCAAAAAATGTACTTGCAGATATTAACACAACAGATGAATCAACAGGAGACGTATATATTCCCTCGTAGGTTAATCCGTACAAGTCATCTGTGTCATATCCTTCTACTGTGGGAGCAACAGCTTTCGCATTCGCCGTATACACCTTCCCGAGATCATTTGTAAAAGTAAGCGTTTGGCACATGATACCTTCTGCAAGCTTTGTCGGCTCGATAAGAGAAAGCTCGTGCTTGTAACGATTAGAGCCGAGGGGAAGATTGGTAACTCTGTCCATAGCAACGCACAAGCCCAAATTTTTAACCGCCTTGCCGTTTTCATAGAACGTCAGGGCAAATGCGTCGGTCGGCTTGTATTCGTCCTTTTTGGCGTTATAAAAGGTCACGTAAGCCTCATCAAGCCGTTCGTCGAGAAGGCTTGAGAAGCCGGGAGGAAATACGGGGTTAGAGATTGCTTCCCATTTTATACCGTTCCAATGATACAATGAAAAATAGTTCATAAAAAAAGACCGCAAGTGCGGCCATCTCCTTTCGGAAAATATAAAGGAGAGCCTTTCAGCTCTCCTCGTATTTATTAAGTTCTTCTTGAAGCTTTTTGCGGCGTTTTTCGTCGCGCGCTTTTTTCTTCGCTTGACGTCGGGATTTCAGTATCGATATGTATTCGTCAATTTGTTGGGATGAGTATTTGATTTTTGCCGCAACCTCGATCGTATACATAGATTTTACGATACCATAGACAAAGTAACCGCTTGAGAATATTGCAAATAATGAATAGATAGTCCTTAATATAGCTAATGCTGTTGATTTTTTTAACCGTTGGATTACAGTATTATAATCTTCGTTACTTTTATCATCATAATACTCATTAGTTAATTTGACTACCTGCATATTGCTACAAATGGTTTTAATATATTCCACGATATTCCAAATCAGCAATGCTGTTAAAATTATTAGCAATACAACGGCAATAATTTTAAAAATTTTTCCCTTCATAATGCACCTCCGTTTTTTAAAAGGATAGCACAATACGAGAGATTTGTCAATAGTTCTTTCCCATTCTGCCGCCGCCGGCACCTGCGCGGATGTTGGCTTGCGCTCTGCCGATATCGTCAACGGTGCGCTGAAGGTCGATCTTGTTTGACTCGATACCGAAGTTAATAACCTTGGTGACGGTGCTGACCGCCGCCGCGATAACGGCTCCGTAAACGTTTCCCGTCGCGTAACCGAGGAGCACCGACTCTGCGATATTGAGACCGCCTTCAAGATAGCCGAGGACGGCTTGCTGTCGCTCTTGGTACTGCACCTGACCCGTCCGAAGCTGAATTGTTCCCGTTTGAGCTCGGGCAACCGTAAGCACGGCGCGCTTTGCGTAACCGAACGCGGCAGATTTAATAATACCCTTTGTCAGCTTTTGCCCGGGTGTCAGCTCCTTTTTGCCCTTACCCGAGACTTTTTCACCCTCGGTGGTCTTTGCGGCGGAAGGGGCTTTAGGCGCGTTGGCATCTTCTAACGTTGCATTGCCATCGGCGCGGATAGTGATTATATATTCCTGTGTCCGCTCGCTCACGTTGCCACCTCCTCCGATTCGGTAAGATTCGGTGCCGCCGTTGTGAAGGTCACCGAGGTCGACGAGATAGTTCCAAGCTCACCGTTAATGCCTGCCGCATTGATTATGACGGTGTATTCTGTTGTGGTGTCTTCAATGCGTGAAATCTCCCCGTTATTGTCATAGGTTATTCCGGGGCGAGTAACGCGGATGACGAACGGCTCAACGATTCCGTCATACGTATACCGCGCGATATAGTAATCAAGCGCGAGAAGGCGAGTCAGAAGGTCTGCCGTAATAGTCAGCACCGAGCTCGTCGGCTGCTGCTTGGTCTCGGGATAGTCTTTTTCCGAGTCCGTATACACGTTGGAGTCGCTCTCCGTCCTGCGCGCTATTCCGAATTTCGAAGCCGCGACCTTTTCAAAATAGGTACTGCCGTCAAGATTTTTTTTCTTCGGGTGCGCGACCGCAAGCGAGATTGCCGAAGAAGCAACGCCGAGCGCGACGAAGGTGTGCGTGACGAAGATCGTGAGGTTTATCGAGTCACCGACGATATCGCGCTGCGCTCTCGTTCCCGTGTTTAATATAGAATAGTTGGTGAAATGCGTGTAAATCATCGAAGAACCGTTGCTCTCGGTCTCTTCGGTATATTTAAGCTCGTTATTTGTAAGATCGCGGACGGCTTCAAGAAGCTGTTTATTCCTCTCGTCGCCTCCACGAAGAGGGATAAGAAATTCAACGCGCATTTGCACCACGGCATTAGAGGTGCTCTCGTCAACGCCTTCCACGTCGTTTGAAATTACTCGATATTCGCCGTTGATATAGTTGGTCACCGCGTTTCCGGTGCGCTCGGGCTGCTTAAAGCCTCCTGTGTCGCCGACAATGCGGAAGCGGTACGTTTCCGAGGGGAATATATCATTTAAGCCGTAATAATTGATATTCCCGCCGTCCGTGCCGTTAAGCTTTTCGGCGAGTTGCTCCGCAAGCGCGGAGACTTCAAAATATGTGTCTACCATTCGTATGTTGATTCTCCTTCCGAGTATTCTGCGACGCTCTCCGTTGTTACGGACACGTATTCGCGGATGATGTCGGCAAGCTGCTTCACCGCAAAATCAATCCACCCCTCATTTGGATTCTTCTTCGGGGTGCGATGAGGTTTGTCACCGTCGTTCCAAAGAAACGAGGACTTTCCGAGAAGGTGCGGAGCGCGAGGCGCGTTGATTATGGTCGGCGAGGTATCGAGCCACGGGATGACCGTATAGATCGAATACGGTGCAACAGCAGGATCTATGTAAATTGCCGCCTCAAGTCCTCCGTCTGACAGTTCCGTCACCTCCGTCAGCTTCGTCGCATTTCTCGCCATGTTGCCGCTATTGTTTGGCTCAAAATCGCGGAATCGCAAAAGAGCGTATGAGACGATATCCTCAAACTGTTCCCGAGTCATATCAGCGACCTCCTGCGATTCCCCATGCATCGAACACGCGCAAAAGCCGCAAGACCTTCGTAACGCCGACGGGGGCGAGAAGTATACGAGCCGCTTCTTTCGGTGCGCTTCTCGCATCGATACCTATTTCTTCTATCTGATAGAGGTAACCGTCCTTCAGCGCAACGTAACCGTTCGGGGTAAAGTCTATACTCGATTTAGTACTGATCGCCGTCCTTGCCGCGTCCATCGTTACCACGTTACCGAATATCGCGGTATATCTCCGAGAGGTTACGTCAACGTATTCGTAATCGAAGAGCTCGGGAGCCGTATCCTCCGCGACGTCGGACGGCAGTGCGGCGGTTGGCAGAGCTTTATAATACCTCGCGCCCGTATACGTTTCCGAGGCGCGCCCTGCAAGTATATCGAGGTAGTTCATAGGATCACCACCCCGAATACGTTACGGGTATACCAAGCTCCGCAACGGTAGTGTTGAGTTTTTCTATGGCGTTTACGTCAACGCCCATCTCGCGCTTATCTCTCTCGAGCGTTCTTGTCGGGTCTCCGACGGAAAGAAGGTACTCTGCCTGCAAGAGAAGCGCGTCGTATATGATAGCGCGAAGAGACGGGACCTTTTCTATCCATGCGTCCTGTCGCGCGTTATTTGTCGATTGTTTATGAATGTAGTTGTAAATTTGCGTTGTGGTGTGCTTTAGCACTCTGTTTATGATGAAATCCGCGTTTACAGCATCGTTTGCCGCAAGCATCGCGCGAACGTCCGTACCGCTCTCTATGAGAGCTTGCTCGGTGAGATAATATCTTTTATCGCCCTCGTCCCATCGCATCAGCTCGTCGCTGTAAGGATAGGAGACGGCTTTTTTCGTTTCATAAGCCATATTAAGCTCCTTTATTAAAGGGAGAGCAGCCGAAGCCACTCTCCCTCGTTATTAAGTAAAATTAAGCCTGCTGAGACTCGGGGGGAAGGATTGCGAGCTTATCCGAAGCAGTTGCAGGGTTAGCGAAGTCGGATGTAACGATAAGTCTTACAGACTTAGCGGAGATGCAAGAGCAGCCGCCGTGAACGAGGGGCTGGAGCACCCATCCCTGACCTGCCTGTGCAGGAACGACCTCGACGTCACCGGTAGAGGTGAATCCTCTGATCGTGCCGACACCGGAGCAGACAATCGCATCGACCTCATCAAAAGCGGTCTCGGCAAGGGTGGTACCGTCCTTCTGGCAGTACTTCGCCGCGAGCTTGAGGATTATCGGAGAAACCTTGTAGCAGGATACGCCGTCGATCTCACCGCAATAGCCGTCGCGGAAGTCTACCTTCGATGCCTCGGAGTTGCGGAAGGGGTTGAGAACGCCCGTCGCAAGCATCTCCTGGCCGTAGTTGGAAGCGAGGATAACGCCCTTCTCGTTCTTGAGCTTTGCGAACGCGGTAGGTCTCCAGAACGCCTGACGCATCTCGGTGGGGAAGTAGTCAGCGCCGATAGCCTCGTCGCCTTCGTCAAGAAGCGCGTTTGCGTAGGTATAATTCTCGTAGAGGGGAGTATCCGCATCCTCGGTAACGTAGGTGGGAGTGCCGTCTGCCGATGCGTTAAGGGTGTGAGAGATCTGCACCGCGAAGGTAAGGGCGTTTATGCCGCGAGTTATCTTCTTACGGATGTTTTCTGTCTTTGCGGAGAGGAGGTCATAGCCTGCCTTATCGTTCATGATACGAGCGAGAGTCTCGGTGCGGTCATAAACGTAGAGGATAGGCACGTAGAAGTAATCGGAGTCGGGACCGATAGCGTCATAATCGTTGAACTGACCGCCGTTTACGGAAGCACCGAGAAGACGGAAGTCACCTGCGCCGAGTGCGACGTGAGGAATTGCGATGCTCTGAGAGCCGAGCGCGGAGCCGTTGATATAGGACTCGTCAACGCCTCTTCCGTTAACGTGAAGTATGCCCTGAATGAACTTCGCGAACACCTGCGCGGAGGCGGTATTCTTGAGGGCGACCGAATTTACAAGAGAGTAACCTGCGCCGGTTACTTCGGGGTTATTGATTGCCATAGTTTTTAATTCCTTTCGTTATTTGTTTTTGTTTGTTGTGTGGAATCAAAGATTCCAGTATTTTGCCTTCATCTTCTCCACGTCGGAGGCTTCCTTAACCTCGCCGCCGTAGTTAGAAGGCGTAGAGCCGAACGCCTCGAAGGGATCTTCATCTTCGTTCTTTGCATCGGCATCGAGTCGCGCCGCAAGAGCCTCAACGGTTTTCTTGAGGTTTGCGACCATAGCGTAAAGCGCGGAGGTATCGTCGTGATGCTCCTCGGTCTCGGCTTCTTCCTTGGTCTCGGTCTCGGTCTCGGTCTCGGTCTCTTCGTCCTCGTCCTTTTCCTCGATAGCTTCCTCGGCTTCGGGGTTACCGTCCTCGGCTGCCTCTTCCTCAAGCTCGTCAACGTCCTTTCCGATCTCTTCGCTTTCCTCGGACACGTCCTCTTCCTTATCCTCTTCGGTCTCGGTGTCAGATGCTTTTTCCGCTTCGATCTTGTCGATCTCGCGCTCGTCCTCGGCTTTGTAAAGATCGTCAAGCTTGTCCTTGAGAGATGCCTTCTCCTCATCGGTAAGTCCTTCAAGGCTCGAGAGTATCTCGTCAAGCGTGATCTTCTTTTTTCCGAATAGTGCCATTCTTTTGTTTTTCCTTTCTGTGTTTTTGGTGGTTTTTCTGTCGATCGATAGTGCTTTTTCGAGCTAATGCGAACGCCGTTACTCGCGTAGCCCTCTTGTGAGAGCATCCGCGCGGTCGTAAGCCGTCGCTCATTCCGTTTTTGGCGAACGGTAACGCATATAGCTACGCTCCTTGTGGAGCTGATATATCAAAACTTGTCCGATTCTCGTACCGGAAAGGTTTCTTCGCCGTCGAGTATCTTTGTTCGCGAAGGGTAGTACGCAACGTCGTTGCTCTTGCAGAAATCCTTATAGGTCGCATTGAGCTCTAAAGCTCGCTTACGCGCCGCGGAGTACTTGCGAGGGTCAATTCCCTTGGTCTGCACCGCAAGCCGCTTCTGATAGCGAATTTCGCGCTCATACTCTCTTTGAGTGAGCTCGATCTCGCGCCGCTTCTCAATAGCCTTTGCCGGTATCGGTATCGGCTTGACTCCTCGTCGGTAGGGTATCAGCTTGTGGCGGCAATTAAAGCCGGTGATACAGCCGTTCTGATAGGTCTTGCCTGCTCGCGTGGTGTATCGGTCCTGCGGATTGTCCGTTGCAAACGTCAGAGGCAGAAAAGGGATGCCGTCGGGCGTTTTGCCCGAGCTACCGTCAAGAGAGTAAAGCCCCGACGGGTGAAGCGAGCCGCCGACTTGGTATTTCTCGCACCGTTTTGAACAGTTTACGTGCGGCTGAATGTATACGAGGTTCTCCCCGGCAGAAACGAGGTTATCTATCATCTCGAGCTGGTTATCATAGCGCACCGTCATTTCCGCGATATTACGCAGATTGACGTTAGTATCGTAATCCTCCTTCGCATCGGCGGCAATAAGCTCGCCGAGCACCGTCTCAACTCGCTCGGTGTATTCCTTGTGATAAACGCCGAGGGGGACAGCCTCGTTATATGCCTGATACCCGAGGGGAACAAGCCGTTTGAAGCCGTTCGACTCGAGAAGCACGGGGGAGAAGTCTCGCTTTATCTCCGCTTCGTAACGCGTTGCCGCCGGGACGTCGCGCTTCATATCAAATGCCGCGCGCACCGCACCGTAAAAGTATGCCTTTGCACGAATCAGCCGCATCTCACGTTCAAGCGTTCTTGCGGCGTATCTCTGTAACGGCTCGACGATCCTGCGCTTTAACTGCTCGTTATCGATACCGTTCTGCGCTTCGGCAATAATACGGTTGACCTCTCTGACGAAGCGCTCCCTCGTGTAACCGATAAGAGCCGTGTTCTTGCAAAGCTCGAGTATCTTAACCTCCGCGTCCTCAACGGCAAGAGCTTGCTCCTGCACGCTGCGCTTTTGCGGCGCGACGTTATACCTCTGCGGTCTGCTCATCGAGCTCACCGCCCTTTATATCGGTGTCTCCGAAGTCCATTGAACCGAACAGCGAGTTATTCTGCGCCGTGCGTTGCTCCTCCATCTCCTTACGGATGAGGTCGCATTCGCGCTTGATCTGCGCTTCGTCGAAATTGGGGTTGACGGTGCGGACGAACTGCTCAAGCGAAGAACCGCCGGCTTGTCTGATCTTGACAGCGTTCTCAACGAGAAGGGTATAATTCGTCTGACCGGCTTTCGAAAACTCGCCGCGCACAGCGTCGGGATAGCCGTAATAACGGCGCACGTCCTCAAGAAGCTCGTTGACCGCATTAATAAGGCTTTCGCGCTTGTTCTCGACAAGAAGCGTCGTGCTCGACTCCTCCGCGCTGACCTCTCGCGCCGTGCGGTTTGAGTTGTCCTGAAGGTATGAAGCAAAGGACGAGGGGGAAATGCCGATTGCCGAAGCGATATTTTCAAGTGTGAGATTGCGGAGAGCCTTGAACTGCTCCGCGCGTACCTCGGGCTGTATAAACGTAAGCGGCTTCGGATCGTTGCCCATCTCCTCATAATAGGTCATAATGAACGAGTCAATTCCGGCGTTGTAATTCGAGTTAGCCGCCGCAGGATTTCGCACCTGCTTTTTCGCAAGCACTCGCGCTCTTGATACGTAAGTTTCGGTATCAAGGCAAGCGGAAATTATATCGTACTCGCAGAGGTATTTAGTAAGCCCCTCAAGCACCGAATCGCCGTAACGTAGATGCGGCATTGAAGAGAGTGACGGCGTATAGCGGAAGACGTAAACGCCGAGATTTACGAACGGGAGCGCAATCGGCTTGTCAAGCCTTATGCAGTAAAAAGCTTCCTTGAGCTGTTTCCTTATCCACGGAGGCAGTTCTTCCCACGTGCTATAGACCTCGCTCGCCGTCGGGATCTGTCCTTGATTGACCTGCCTGTTTATCTTGTAAACGCGGTAAACGGTGTAAGGCTTGTCCTCGTGGAAGAAACGCTCCTCGTAGAGCCCGTAAGCCTCACCCGTGGATATATTATCGCGCTCGAACATCTGAAGGAAGAAGCGCGCTCCGAGCACCTTACCGCGAGCATCGAACTCGTAACGGGTGCGCGACAGCGGCACCGCTTCGACCCAAAGCTGTTTATTACCGTCGGCGTTGAGCTTAAAGCACGACGTGCCGAGTCCGACACCGTATTTGATCACACTCTGAAGTACGGTAGAGAAGGACGAGTCCTTCACCCATTCTCCGAGTTTATCGAGCGTCTCACTCTTTCCGTCACTGTCTGCATCCGACGGGTCTGCTACGTTTTGAAGCATGAGACCTCCGCCGTAGATAAGCGAAGAGACCTTATCAACGATAGCCTTTGCAAGATGCGTCGGAATAACGCCCTTCGAGAAATCGTGAAATTCGGGAACGTATCCGTTGATCCATCGGTCGAAGTTCTGTATCTTTCGGTAAAAAGGTCGCATCAAGGGCGGTACGGTATTGAAAATGACGGTGTTGTTCACCCAATTGTATAGCTCCTGAAGAGCCATACCGATATATTCCGACGTCGGTGCGAAGTTAACGGGCGTGCCGTTCGCTCCACCGTATATAACGCCGTTATTATCCGTTGTCATCGTTCTCCTTCACCTCCTCGCGCCTTATGCTCTCGGCAGCGCGCGTCAGATGCTTATCGATCTGCTTTTCAAATACGATCGTAAGAAGCTCCTCAATGTTGACGAGATGCCCGACGAGCGCCTCAAGATAGCAGAGCTCCGTGCCGGCTATGTTTGCCGAGATGCGAAGATTCTTCATCCATTCGGGGACGAAGGACGCAGGGATCTCGCGTTTTGCGATCTCCTTTGCCTCCGCAAGTGTTATGCTCGGGTCGGTCTCCATAAGCTTTGCCGCGTAATCGTTGATGATCGCGTTCACGGCAGGCTCACGGATAGCGGCGTATTCCTCAAAAGTGAGTCGCGTATTCTGTTCGCACGTTGCCTCAAGATTTTTCAAATTCATAATAGTCTTTCCTTTCGGGTAAATTTAAGTTTTCGGGGTTTTCGTAATAAACGCAAGCTCCGTAAACGAACGAGTCGGAGCAATCGTTCGGGATTGCCGGGTCGAGCTTCGAATTCTTCCACACAACGTTCTCAAGCTGCTCGGCAAGAAGCGGTATATCCGTCTCGACCCATCTGCCGCCCATTGCGTAGTCCTTATAGCCGCCGTAATCAATGACGTAGCACATATTCCGCGCGAACACGTTGTTTGCGGTTGCCGTGTTGCGTATTACGTTCTTGGTGGTGTAAGCCTGTATCTGATAATAGCCGTCGAGATCATAGGAAAGCTGCGTTATAAGGTCCTCGCTCGCGCAGTCAATGAACATCCAAACGGGTATGAAATTCCGCTGAAAGTTGTACTTCTTTTCCATATCCGCCATATAAAGCTGAATGAGGTCTGCAAGCTCGGACGGAGCAAGCGCCCTGCCGTAAGACAGCGGATTGAATATAAACGGCTCGAGAGTGCAGCTTCTGCCGCTTGACATCACGGCTATCGGTGTAAGACACGTCATATCGTGCGTAATCGCACCGTCACCGCCGAATATTACCGTTTCGATGCGCTCATTGCGGAATATCTGTGCCGCCTCTTCGGGCGTTATAAGATGCCGTTCTCGACGGAATGAGGGATATGCCGAGCCGTTAATATCGGAGAGGTCGCCAAGGTACATAAAGCGGTACAGCGCAGGGTTTATCTCCTTCTCAAGCGCGATCTCTTCCTTATCCGCATCGTTTAGCAGATCGTATATATCGAGGTATGTCGCGGTAATACTCGCGTAGCCTTGCACGTTCTTGTGCTTCGCCGCATAGACGTTCCACCAATGACCTTTAACTTCGTGAGGGTTTCCACAGAGCAGTATCTTATAGTCAATACTCGTATCGAGGTATCGTCTGAACGATGCAAGCGCGTGCTTTAGGTTCTCCTCGGAACTGATCTGTTGACACTCGTCGCCGATGATGAACGCGAGGGGGTTCTTCGGGTGGAAGCCTCTGACTCGCGATTTATCATGTCCCGAAACGCCGAGAAAGTATATATTGCTCCTTCCTCCGTCAAGCTCCAACCGCAACGGCGCCTGCCTTATCCGCACCCTGCCGCCCCATCCGAGCGCAACGAACTTCTCAAGGGTGTCATTGACAACGGAGGAGAGAAGGGAATTCGCATTTGCACGGAATACGATACCGTCACGCTCCTTGTAGAGCATCTTGTAATACGCGCCGAATTGCGATACCTCGTATGACTTTCCCGACAGTCGAGGGCAGTTTAGTACGATGTTATGCTCCGGGGATTGATAAAGCGGTCTGTACGGCTCGGAGGAATAGATTCTCACGTCTCGTCCTCCTCCGCGTCCTTCTTGGAGTTATCCACGAATACGATCTCGAGCTTATCGCCGTCGGTATTGTTGTCCTCACCGTCTCGCTCGTGCTTCATCATCAGAACGAGCTCGGCAACGACCTTGGCAAATCCGCATCGTTCTTTTGGCGAAGAGGCGTCAAGAGCTTCGTCCGGTACGTCAAGAGCTTTCGATATTCTTCCCGCAAGGTGAGAAGCATTCTGATTAAAGTAATCGAGGATATCCTTGTAATCCTGTTCCTCACGCGCTTTTTTTATAGTGTCTATTTTTGTCCTTATGTCCTCATTTTCGCGTAATATTTTAGTAATTGTGTCCTTGCTTACGCGATACTCGGCGGCAAGATCTCGCAAAGATACGCCGCCTGCATAATAAGCCGCAACGATGATCCGTTTCTGCGAGTCTGTGAGCTTTCCCACAATGCCGCCTCCTTTCAGGCAAAATAAAAGCGCACTCCGACGCGAAGCGAAGTACGCACGTAATATTGAATTAAAACTCGTGAGGGCGCACCCTTGTCGGTATACGCCCACCGAGCCGCCGACCTAAAGCCGCTTGGGCGGAGCGTTTGTCGGTCTTGCCTCTTGCGAGGAAACGCTTACTTATAAGGAGGTGAATTATGCAGAATCACCTTGAGCTCGCGGAAGGAGTCGAACCTTCGTCTGCGGCAGGGGGGATCGCCGCCGTCTTACCTTTAGACCACGCGAGTATAAGAAAAGCACCCGAAGGTGCTTTTTATTAGAGTTCTATACCCTCAACAACCGCTCTAACCTCAAGGATATGGAGATATTCGTCCATTGCCCTCTGCTGTTGAATAAGCATATTGTCAGGGCAATCGTGCTTGGGCATCGGTACGGTCTTTTCCGTATACGATCGTCTTGCCGCCTCGATCTTGTTGTTAAAAGCCTTAAGCCTCTCATAGCGAATCTTGGTCTGATGATATTCTGCCTTGAAGCGCTCCTTATAATCGTCGCTCAACATTTCAGGCACCGTAGCCTTCAACTCCATTGCGGCGGTAGGCTTTGTTTTTGTATCGAGGGTTGTTTTTTCGTTGCTGTGTTCCATTTTGTTTTATCCTTTCGTTGTGTAAATGAAAAGCACCGCCGACGAATCGGGGTGCTTGGGGGGTTATATATTATTTACTAGATTTGCGAGATCTTTCGGTGGATTATCAAAGGTTCGATATAAAGCGGAAAAAATAGCTTTTGGATCATCGCTATTATCGAAAAGTTCGATTACTGTAATAGCGGTTTTGATTGTTTTCTGTTCACTTCCGAAAACTTGAATTGATTTCTCATCGTGAACAAGCGCACCGACGATAAAAATCATTTCTCCAGTAAAACCTTTTTGCTCACAAAGCTCGATAAGTTGATCATCAAGAGCATCTATCTCTTTCTGTTCCTCGGTCATTTGTTCCATCTCCTTTTTAAATATCTTTCAAGTGAGTGTGTATTTCGAAAGTGCAATTCACGAACAACATAAAACCACGGATATTCGCCGCGTGTAACGTATATACTGTTGTCCACGTTGAAATATATTCCTTCAGAGCATTCAAACGGCTTGCAGGTTCCAATATTGTAATCAGACCACATTGCAGAAAGTCGAGCATAGTGTTTTGCCGGAATTCTTATTGCACTATTAGTAATGTCGGTTGGTGGTGAATTAATCCTAAAACTTTTTTTGTAATGCTTTATATTAGACTTGCTCGCGAAATCCTTATTATTTTTATACAACGTAGACTTTAGATTTTTTCTAGCATTTGAGTCGAATTTTACGCCAAAAGCTTTGCACAAAGCTTTTAAAATTTCGGGGTCTATTTTCCTCGTGAATTTACCGTCCGAATCCCTCGGGTGCTCGCTCTCGTCCCACGCCATTATTATATCACCTTTCCTTGCGTTTGTCAATAGCAAAGGCGATGCCACGAATGACACCGCCTATCTTTTGATGATGCTATTATAGCACAATAAAAAGGGTCATTCAAGGGTCAAAGGGGGTCAACTTTTAGAATTTACGGAATTTTTCTTTTATTCTATGCGTGATACGTTTAATTGTTGACTCGCTTCGGTGAAGCTTACATGACATCTCGCTTTTGCTCATCCACTTCCGATAGCGCAGGTCAAGCACGTCGCGCTCCTCACCGACAAGCGTTTCCTCAAACCTCTCAAGCATCACGTAAGCCCGATGCGCTTCAAGCTTCGCATCCGTCAGCTTGCGTTGCAGCTCCGCGTGCTTCTCGGCAATGGGAGCGAGTCTGTCATTCTCCTCGGAAGCCTCGAAGGGCATTCCGTTGCACCTTGCACCGTGTGGTGCGTATATCTTCGCCTCGTATTCTGCGAGATCGTCAAGGGCGCGCCTTACGGCACAGACGGCATCGCGGTACGCCCATAGTTCTTTAACGTTCATTTCATACCTCCTTAATCTTAATCTTTTTCAGATAGAGCATCAGCTTTCGCTTTATTATGTAGCTCTCCTTCTTCCGTGTCGCAACGCTCTTCACGTCCTCAACAACGGTCTTTCCGTCCTCGGTGTAGACGAAGTCTGCAATGTACGCAAGTCCGTGCTCGACCACGCGAAGACCGTCCTTGAGTCGCTTGCCGCGCTTGCCGTAACGCTCATAGGTCTCAAACTGTGTGGGGATCAGTTCAAAGAATACTTGCGTTTGAAGATCGGAGATCTTTCCTGCGGCGAGGAGCAGTTTAAGCTCCCCGTACCTCCGCGCTTCCTTCTCCGAGTCGAACACTTGACCGTCGACGGTAATCTTCTTCGAGCCGTACTTACTCCGGCGCGGCTTCTGTATCGGGTACCGCATCGCGTTTCACCTCCTTCAGCTCCTCGGCAATGCGCTTAACGTTGAACGCGATTGAATAGCCGAGATATTTATCCTTGTGGTCGTAATAACCTATCAGCTTTTCCGTCATCGCATCAATGGCGGCATTCCACGCCTCACGGCTCGTTTTTTCCATCTTTGCCGCCTCCTTCACAACCGGGGCAGACTTGTCTACCCTCGGGTATCGTTTCGCCGCAGGAGACGTATTTGTTGTCGGTTGTGGTGTTACCCTCCAACATCTCTTTTGCGATTTGGTCTATGACATAACGAATATAGTCGTGAGTTTGTTTTGGTTCGTCGCTTTCACTATCAAAGCACTCGTTCACCATCTCCTGCATCTTCCGCACGGTGTCGGATTTGGTCTGCTCGTTGATTTTCTCAAGTCTTTTAAAAGCATCTTCCAAAAGTGTAAAGCCAAGTCGGCAATCTACGTTCTCGGCTCTCAACCTCTCATTCTCCTCGGTGAGTTGCTTGATGAGTGCGAGGTAAGATTCTATTTCTTCGGCTTTTACTGCGACACACCCCATTTGAGAAGAAACAAGCTTTTTCCACTCCAACGCCTTTTTTATCTGTTCCGCATTAAGATTTTCCATTTTCGCTCCTTTCAAGTGCATTCTCGGCTTCTTCACGGGTGAGGAAAATAGTTTTGCCAAGCAACAAATCAATTCGGCTTTTATGTTCAAGCTCGCCAAATAATGGGTATGTTGCTTTTACCGTTATCCATTCTTGCGGTGTTGTATAAAAGTTATAATCAAGATGTTCGATAAAGCCCTCAACTATGCCGTCTGAAATTCCATTAACGACATACACCTTCTGCCCCACCTTGCAAGGCGGCACAATCACGCCCTCGGAAAGAAGGTGGTCGGCAATGCTCTCGATACTATCATCGTACATCTCAACATTTTTGCATCCGCCGCATTCATTGTCGCAAGGTACATAAACGCAAGATTTCTGTTTCAATAACTCAATCAACCTATCCCTCATCTTCCGCTCTCCTTTCTCCGTAACTGCAAAACGCAAGTTCACCTTCATCACCGCTTATCAACACATATTGATTGCATTCGTCTCTATAACGGCACTCTCCGCACCTCACCACCTCAACCACATCGGCGGTGGAGCAAGAGTCAACGGCATCTAATAAAGCCCTAACATATGCCTTGCCTGTCACGGTGCTTTGCGCTCGGTATGTTTCCATACACCAAGCAATTACCTTATCCGCATAAATATATCTATTGCTCATTCCGTGTCCTCGCTTTCCCCATCATCTACCTCACCATCATCGCAACTATCCCAAGCAAGACTGATGATTTTGCCGTAGTTAAGACTATCTTTATTCCTGCATATAGTAAGCACAGAATTAATGTTTTCGGGGTGCTTACAATCACCGCACATACATCCCATCATTCCGTGTCCTCGCTTTCCTGCTTCATTTCATTAAGCATTTGATTTTCAACGGTATCGGCAATCTCCCTGCCAAGCTTCAAGGCACATTTTCGGCACAAGCATATAGCGGTATTTTTATATACTTTCTTGAACATCTTTTTTTCTTTTACCGCAAATCCGCAATCGCAACAAAGCATATAATTTTCTCTCGCTTTCATTCTTTTATCCTTGCCTTTCTTTCCGCCAATAAGCATCTTTCGTCTTTTATCACATTTCCGTTGCTATCGGTTTCCAAAAACGGATAAAAAACTTCGCACAAAGGTCTATTGTGTTCAAATCTCAATCTCGGACATTTGTTTTTGCAATTTCGCATACAATAAAAACCTTTAGGGCAATATAATTCTATGTTTTCTGTGATTTTCATCCCTCTCCCTCCGTGTATTTCTTTTTGAGTTCGGCATCGTAATCGCACATAATACTGTGTCTTATATGCTTCCAATGGAAATCGACAAATCTTTTGGCATCTTCAAACTCACCGTTACAAGGATAAAATTTCAATAATGCTTCAAATCTCTTGTCAATCTCCGCAAAAATCTCCTCCGCAACATCCGATGCCTTGCGGTAGCCTTTGTCTATAAGTTCTTCAGCTAAATAACGACTATCATATTCATCAAGTATGTGATACATAGCATCGTTAATGATTCTTCCAATCGTTTCTTTTAATTCCTCAATTTTGTTTTCCTGTTCCATATCTACCACTCATCAACCGTTCTCTTAACATTATCATTTCGGGATCGTTTGTAATCATATCGACTTCTTGAGCAATCGTCTTGCATTGCCTTTTTTTCTCTGTATAGCGTTGATACACTTCTTCTCTTGTCATCCCCTCAATCTGCTTTTCCTTGTTTAAATTCTCCATCCCATACCTCCTCAAAAGTTATATTTTTGTAATCAAGGGTAATATTCGTATCTCGGAGCATCTCATTTAATGCTCGCACACAAGGTCTGCCATAGGTCATATCCTCGCAATAATCACACATAGAGCCATAACCACAAGCACCGTAACCTGTCCGACCTTCGTGAAATTGCTCGTTGCTCCATTTTTGAAAGCGGTTTTCCCAATTCCGTTTTTCTTTGTCGATTTTAGGAGTGGTATTTCGGGAGATGAGATTGCCGAAAATATCAATCTGCTTTTCCTTTTCCATCCTCGTTTTACTCCGTATATTTATTAATTATGCTTATGAGAGTATGTACTTCTATTACAACATAATTCGGTATTGCCGTTACTTGCATTAAATTCTTTGCAATCTCGTCACCGATTTCTTTAGCAACCTTGGAAGCTTTGCGATAGCCTTTATTTATAAGATGTTCAGCAAGTTCTTCGTTGGGTATATCAATTGTACGTTCACTTTCTCCAACAAATTTCCAACCGCCTACTTGCTTTTTTCCTATAGCTTGCGTCATCTCCTTAATCTGCTTTTCCTTCTTCATCCCTCGCTCCTTTTTACCTGATATTCGACGCCGTAATTGGCGAGGCGCGAGACGAGTCGCTCCATGCCGCATCCGTCATAGCTCTCGTAGCGCCCGTTCGCGTTGATGCAATCGCGCCCGTATGCATCATCTATATGCTCGGCAGCGCGCTTCTGTACGCGCTTAAGCTTCGTAGACCGCTTCGGGCACGTGCCGTAATGCTCGCTCTCGATGAGGGAGAGGAGATAGCTCATCTCGATCACCGCCTCGACCTCGTTGAGCCTCATTCGGAGGAGGGTGCGAAGGTAGGTTTGAACGATGATCCTCTGCCGAGCGGAAAGCCCGGCATCCCTCACCATCTTGTTGAATAAATCGTCGAATCGACGGTCGGTTTCACTGCGCTTGTCGCGCGTTGTTCTGACGTTCATATTATTTCTCCTATGCATATTGAATTGCTTTTTCAAGCTCTGCAACCGTCTTAAGCGGCTTTTTATATGCCATATCCGCACAATTCGCTCTGATAAGCGCCGTAGCAACGGGAGGGCATACTGCGTTACCGAGACGTGCTATCTGCTTTGCCTCGGAGTATTTCTTGCCGATATGGCGCTCAATGTCGATTATGTAATCCACCGGGAATCCCTGCGCAAGCTTCAGCTCCTCGGCCTTCAGCATACGCATACCAATATCACCGATGAAATAAGGGGTGCCTGCTATCTCAATTATCAGGATCTCGCTCTCTTTAATGGAATAATCAGCGTACTCATTCAGGAGCTTGCGTACCTCGTTCCAATGATAAAGATCCTGCGTGCTATCCACCGGGAGCAGATACGTTCTGATTTCCGCAAAATGACCTGCCGAGGTAGTGAGAGTAGGCATAGGCTCGTCAAGGCTCTTACCGTCCATATTCTTGCGCAGCACGCAAAGGTTGCTCGCACAGAGGTAATGCCTAGGAAGCGTTGTTACAGTAGGGATAGGCGCATCACTCTTGCTGGCGTGATCTGCGCCGCCGTAGTAATGCACGATATTTGCGGCAATAGTCGCGTACCCGGGGGAGCCGTCAACAGTCATAATAGGCTCGGTGATTTTCTGCCCGCGTACCTCGCCCTTGCTCTGCTCTGAATGGTATTGCAATAAAAACGGTGTTTCTACCGCAAAACACGCCTTGCCTGTCTGCGTATTCATTGGCGCATCTACGCCGTGCACGCCCGGACCGTTCTTGTGTGAGCACTCTACCAAAACAGGTGTAGCAACACCGAAACCGTGCTTTTGCGTTATGGTCGGGGAAGTATCATCTACCTTTTGCCCTCTCAAAGAATCGCCACTGTGATTTACCTGCACAAGCTCGGGCGTAATAAGGTAGTGATGATTTGCGCTCGTTTGAGTGCTCATAGGTCTATCTACATCCTGGAAAGGATTATTAAAATTCATTTCCATGATATAGGGCTTCGGATTCTTGATAACGAATTTATCAAGCCCTCGCGCCACGCGGCGCAGGGTGTTCTTAACGAGGGGCTTTTTGCGCTCAAAGATAGAGGGGCAAGGGATGCTCCAATCTATGCACTCGGCTGCGGTCCTATAAGGCTTCAAGCCTTTACCTTTGCCGTGAGTTGCTTTCGGAAACACTATAGGCTTTCCGTCATTTCTTGCTACAAGGTAGAAGCGCTTGCGAATGGTGGGAGCGCCCAGGTCGCACGCTCTGATGGTGCGAAATTCCAGCTTATAGCCAAGTCCTTTGATAAGGCGTTGCTCTTCAGCACTACCGCGCTTGATTTTCAAAAACTCGCAAGCTTCTGCAAGCGCAGGGCAATCGGGAGCTACGCCATCGGAGAGCATACCAACGAAAGCATTAAACGTTTCGCCCGAGCGTCCAGGATCGGGGCGGCTCTTGCCGTCTGCATCCGTAATAAGCGGTCCCCAGGTCTGTATTTCCTCAACGTTCTCCATAAAGATACATCTCGGCGCTACGCTCGACATAGCCCATTTGATAATAACCCAGGAAAGCCCTCTGATCTTATGCTCTACGGGCTTATTACCTTTTGCCCGGGAGAAGTGCTTACAATCGGGAGAAAACCAGGCTATGCCGACAGGTCTGCCGCCCGTTACCTCCTCGGGATTTATCGCAAATACATCCTCCTGGAAGTGCTGCGTATAAGGGTGATTTACGGAGTGCATAGCAATCGCATCTGCATCGTGATTTATAGCTATGTCAACAGGTCTGCCCGTTGCAAGCTCTATGCCAACGGAAGCACCGCCACCGCCTGCAAAATTATCTATGATAAGCTCGTTAAATAAGTTATCCTGATAGTGCATCTCTCCACCTCTCAAAACGGCAGCTTTCCGTCGTCTGGCAACTCCTCAAACTGCGGCTGTATTGACCCGAATCCAAGCTGCGCTCCGTCCGACGAGGGAAGCACGCTCGATGCCGTTGTGGGAGCGTTAGCGGAGGCTATAAAGGAAGCCTCGTCTGCAACCACTTCGGTCGCGTATCTCTTCTGTCCCTGCTGATCCGTCCACGTCCTTGTTTGAATCTGACCGCATACGAGAATAGGATTACCCTTCTTGAAATAGCGGCTGATAAACTCTGCCGTCTGCCTCCACGCAACGCACGTAATGAAGTCGCACACCTCGGGAGCGTCCTTCGCGTGCTTGCGGTTGACCGCGAGGTTGAACGTGATGACCGACGTGCCTGATGTAGTAGCCTTAAGCTCGGGGTCAGCGGTCATATTGCCGATAAGAATTACTTTGTTAAACGATGCCATTGCTTACTATCTCCTTCTTTATGGTATATCTCTTGTAATGAACGGTCTCGCCGTATCTGTTTTTACCGCTCTCAACGGTGCTTTCGATTTTATATCCCATCCGCTTGAGGTCATTTATCCTTGACGCGAGACGGTAAACTCCGAGGTCAAGGAACGCATCGCGCGTTGTGATCGAGCCGAAATCGGAGATGTAAGCGACTATTTTTTCGCACTGTGTCTGTTTTGCCATATATCCTCCTAATTTTCAAGGAGTAGCGCAAGCTCTGCCGGTGTCTCGTAAGGGAGACCGAGCGCACGCGCGTCCTCGATGATGTTTTTAATTAATCTGCTCATTTGTTTACTATCATAGGTCGAGCTTCCGTAATACGCGAATACATCGACCTCTTTTCCGTTATCGTCGACGATATCGACAAACCAACCGATGCCGCGCTTCTCCCACTCCTTACGGAAGATGTCGAGAGCCTCGCGTGACATCGTCAGAGTGACGAATACGCCGACCTCGCTCACGCTCTTACGGTAGACCTCTTCTTTCGTGGTGCCTTGATCAACCGCGATCATCTCGCAGAGCGACCACATATAGCGGTTAGCATCGGCTGAACGCTTCGGCTTGTACTCCTTCAGAGTCATATCCAGCCGCTTTCCGTGAAGCTTGTCGAACTCCTCCCGGAAGTCTCCCTCGATCGTGAGGGAGAGGATTGCTCTCCCTTTTGCATCAAAGGTCATGTCTCGGAGCGCGGCTATCATTTCGCGCCTCCGATCGCGGTATAAAGCTCCTTGAACTGCTCGTCCGTCAGCTCGTTAATCTTAATAGCCTTTTTAAACTTGATGAGTATCCACTCGCTTACCTTCTCCATATTGATGGAGGTCTTTGTCGCAAGTAAATCCTTTATCTGCTGATACTTGGACGGTGCGGTATTACCGTTACCGTTGCTGCCGCCGTCGGTATTATATTTGCTCTCGGGATCGCGCTCGAAATAAACGTCAGCGGCTACGCCGAGAGCCTTGCACGCTACGCTTTGCGCATCGGTATACGCTTTCTTGAACGCATCATCGTCGGTGACAAGTCCCTTCGTCTGCTTTTCGACGATGGTCGCGCCTCCGATGCCGGGGATCGCCTCACTCCATTCGCCCTTATACTTGACGAAAAGATTTATCTGCACGTTTGCGACGCGCACACCGTCGGAGCCTTCCTCGATCCACGTGCGGACGATCTCGATTTTCCATCCGAAACCGCACGGGCCGAACTCCTCGGTCAGCCTCTTAATACGCCACATAGGATTAATATCCGTCTTGCCGTTGAGGTTGCCGCCGGTGATCTTCTTTTTCGCTTCAGCGGGGCAAGCGCGGAATTCGTTATAAAGCTCCATATTTTCGGGTGTTCTGCACATAATCCTTCTCCTATCCTATCTGAATGTTATTACGCTTCTCAAGCGCGCAGTGTGGTACATTGGTGCTCTTTATAAGCTCGCCTATGACCGATTTTTTCGCGCTCTCGGTGATCTTTATTGCTTCGGGGGCATTTGTACGCGCCCACTCGATGAAAGCCGCCTCGTCGGTAATTCTGACGGCTGTGGAGGGGATGAAGGATATCTTGTGGTGCTCGTTCTCAAAGGTTGCCCTTCCAAGCCCCTCAAGCACCCTCGTTATGTAGAGCGCAAGCCCCTCGGCTTTTCTCGTCTTTGCCTTTGCTCTTGCCGCGAGCTTGTCCGCTTCTGCCTTTATAGCCGCCGCCTCTGCGTAGAGCTCCTTAATATATCCGATAACACCGTCAAGCTTCGTGTCAAGCTCACCGCCAACCGCCTCAAGCGTGTCTGCGATAGCTTCCTCGGGGATCTCGCCGCTCTCAATCATTTCAAGCAGAGATCTATATTCATCTGCAATCTCGTATAATTTCACCGTCTCGTCCTCCTATCTCTGCATTATTTGTCGCCCGTCTCTTTCTCTTAAGGTAACGGGGACTCATCCTGTCCTCGCTCGGCTCGTCGAACGGGAAGCAGGAAGGGCAGAGCCCGTCAATCCCTATCTCGTCCGGGGCTTGACTCTTGCATATAGCGCAGATCATACGCTCACCTCAACGAGCTCGCCGCCCTCAAGCTTATACCACGTATCAGCCTTGACCGTCTCGCCGTCAACGAGAGTAGCCTTATAATCAGTGATAACGTACTCACCGTTACGCCATTCACGAGCGACGAGGACGATAAGAGAGCCGAGAGAACCGCGAGCGCGGCTGCCGTCATCTCCGACGAGAATGGAGTGCTTACCGCCTGCGAGCGTGGAACCGTCACCGCCTGCGAGCGTGGAATAGTCACCGCCTGCGAGCGTGGAACCGTCACCGCCTGCGAGCGTGGAATAGTCACCGCCTGCGAGCGTGGAACGGTAACCGCCTGCGAGCGTGGAATAGTTACCGCCTGCGAGCGTGGAATAGTAACCGCCTGCGAGCGTGGAATAGTAACCGCCTGCGAGCTTGGAATAGTTACCGCCTGCGAGCGTGGAACGGTAACCGCCTGCGAGCGTGGAACGGTAACCGCCTGCGAGCGTGGAATAGTCACCGCCTGCGAGCGTGGAATAGTTACCGCCTGCTTTAATAAGAGTATCATCCTTCTTCTTATTCTTCGCCTCGGCTCTTATAATCTCCCTCGTCACGTCTACGGACAGCTTCACAAACTCTCCCAACGACAACCTCGCACCGACCTTAAGCTTCTTGGTACACCACTTCTTGCTATCATCCGTCACCGCATCGTCGAGCGCCTCAACCTCCGCGAACTCCGTCATATTACCGTCCTCGTCGATCAGCGGATAGTAATCGAGCACGTCGAGCGGACTCTTGCAAAAATGGAAGCCGCTATGACACGGATTTGCCGCCTCGTCGGTCTCAAAGACCGTATTCTCCGCGAATTGGAACGGGTTGTTACCCGTGGGGTCGCAGATAAGTCCCTTTTTGAATGCTTTATATCCCTTCATTTTTATCCTCCAACAATTACTGTATTTCTCTCGATCACAAACTCACCGAATTCGGGAGACACCGCGCGAACGTATCCCTCAAGCATCTTGCCGTAATCGACCGCGCCGCTCTTGAGCACCGCCTCAAGGATCTCGTTGATTCGCTCCGCACCGAGCTCGGCAATGAAGCCGTTAATCTCCACCGTCTCGGTAGCCTCCGCGCCGTACTCAAGCGCGTTCTCGAGGGTGGTTGCATTTTCAAGACAAACCTCGCAAATATCCTCGGTGTCCTCGGGAATCCACTCGCCGCAGATCTTACACCGCTTCGCCTCGACGAGCTCACCGCCGCACTCAAGGCATCCCGACAACGTGTGATCGGTGGCAAGTGCGAATCTGCCGTAAGGCGTATCATCGTAAATGTATCCCTCGTTTACTACTTCGGATTCACTGAATACCGATAAGCAATGCGTACAAATCTTCATATCGTTTTCCTCCCAAGTCTAAAGTTGATGAAATGAACAATAGTTATGTAGTCGAGAGCCTCGTGAAGAGTCTCGAAGATATGCGCCTCGCCGTTATGCTTTACGACGTGCTTTCCGCATATCGTCTTTAAAGTAATGCGTGTTCCAAACATAGTCATCCTCCTGCCGAAAATCGAGCAACCGCCGTCTTCGGTATTAAATATCTGATTTTGTTGTTAGTCTTGCCGACGATCTGTGCCGGCAGCGGATTATATTTGCGCTCTATCATAGCCCTTACCGTCCGTCTATCTACTCCGAGCACCTGTGCGGCTTCGGGGACGGTGAGTGTTATCTTATCGGGGTAGAGATCGTTAATGAGCGCGAGCTGTTCTCTGTAATTTGCCTTTTCTCTTGGCATCGTTTATACCTCCCCTAAACTTGTTATGCGGTAGTTGTTCTTGCGGTCTCGCCGTACCGCGATAGCAAAGCCCTCGCTCTCGTACTTAATGCGTGTTCCGATAGCCTCATCGATCTCGATAAGCTCGTCAAGCGTGTTCTCGGTGCTTATGATCGTGATGCGGTCCCGGTCGAGCCTCTCTGATATGATCTCGAAAGCAAGCCGTCCCTCGTCCGCCGGCGGTCTCTGAAACGCCTCTCCCACGCGCTTAACAGTCTTGAAGAGATCGTCTATGTAGAGCACGTCCACGTTCTTAAGGTAGTCGAGATATTCCTCGTCGCCCTTATCGTATATCCTCTCACGTATCTTGCGAACCTCTTTACGCCATAAGACGTACTTGACCTCCGAGCCGTGACGAAGATAATCTATCGCAAGAGCAGAGCAGATGTGCGTCTTGCCGGCGCCCGAATTTCCTCCAACGAAGAAGCAGTGCGCTCTCCGTTGACCTCTGAAGAGCTTCGCTCGCTCAAGGAGCTGCTTCTGCCAATCGAGCTCGGTCTTGAAGTTGTCGAAGGTGAATTTCTCAAGCACGTCGGCAAGCCCGGATTTTTGCAAATTCTCGATAGATCTCCGCGGCTTCCAACATTGGCAGACCTTCTGAACGTGCTCAAAGTAACCGTCGGGATGCTCGCGGACGAACACCGTGTATCCCTTGTTTTTGCACACAGGGCAGTTAAAGCCGTCTCGGTTGAGCTTTCCCTCAAGCGCGTTCTCTCGGTCGCGCAGCCGCTGTAACCGTCTCTGTTCGGCTTCCTTACGTTCCTCAACCGACATACTCGCCGTAGAGCTCTGTGCTCCGATAAGGCTCCTTAATTCCGTCATTTTTATCCTCCTTTTGTTCAACTTGATTCAAATACTGAACAAACCTTGTGCCGAATAACGTCTCCGGGCGAAGGAACTTCGCAAACTCCGTCCCGATCCATTCGGCATACTTCTTATCAATCACCGTCTTGAAGTCCTCAAGGGTGTACCCTTCGGAAAGACGAGCATTGATATGTTTCTTGATATAATCTGCTGAATACTTATATTTAGTACCTAATACTTTATTTAAATACTCAATTATATCTTTAATTGTATTTGTATTTATATTTTTATTATCATTATCCATACGATGTATCGTATGTTCATCGTGTGATGTTTCGTACGATGTATCGTGTGATGTTTCGTACGATGTTTCTTTGAATCTTGATAGACTTGACTTACGTCTACTTTCGGTAAAACGGCGTCTTATCTCGGCTTCTTCTTCCATTCGTTTGTTGAAGTATTTACCTTCATCGTCTGATATGAATTTTGCCATAACGTCAGCAGAAGCAGAGCCAACAGCCAATTCGATATCTTTTTCTGTAAGGTGACCTTTTTGGTGTTGCAAGCAGAGAAGAGTTATATATTGACCTCGCTCCGTCATTGTCAACCCCATTACACCTGAAAGAAAATCCGACGTATAGAATAGAACCGCAGGATCTTTATTTCGTGACAAAACTTAACCTCCTTTCCGTGTTGATTTCACTACATTTTAGTTAAAAAAATATAAGTTGATATCAGTTGCGTTGATATTAAGCAGATCGCAAGCTTTCTGAATATCATTTGCTCTCCAAGCAGATTTTCCATTAAGTTTCTTGCTTAACGTATTTTCTGAAAAACTCATATCCTTTGCAAAAGCTGCCATTGTTTGATATTTAGCAACAATTATATCACGAAGTTTTTGATACTTCCTCATCTCCTTCTCCTTTCTGTTTAGTCTACAAACGTGTTTTTCTCGGAGTCCCACACTCCGAAGTACTCTCCATTCACCGACACGCGAACTCTGTCTGCCGCGATGTACGCGAGATTTGCTTTGCCCGCTATGCCGAATGTGCGAAGCGCGTTAATAATGTGATTGATCGTTCTTGCCATTGTTTTTCCTTTCGTTGTGTTGATTTCACAACATAATGATACCACAAAGTTTCGCGTTTGTCAACACTTTTTTGAACATTTTTTAATTTAATCTTCAAAAAATGTTGAAATCACCACATTGATGGTGTAAAATCAATACAGGAGGTATGAAACTATGTCAGTTTTTTCAACACGTTTAAAAATAGCATTACAAAACAAAAATATGAAGCCATCTACCTTGGCCTATCGAATCGGCGTGGATAGAAGCACCATAAGCAATTATCTTAATGATAGATATAAAGCAAAAAGTGAAATGATAGAAAAAATGGCTCAAGTTCTTTCTGTTTCGTCCGCTTGGTTAGATGGCTTTGATGTACCTATGATACCATCGGCAGAAAAATCAATCAAAATCCCCGTGCTTGGCTATGTAGCCGCTGGTATTCCCATCGAGGCTATAACCGATATTCTCGACTATGAGGAGCTATCTCCCGATATGGTGAAGGACGGTAGCGAGTATTTTGCTTTAAGGATAAAGGGACAGAGTATGGAGCCGAAGATCTCCGACGGTGATGTTGTCATCGTTCGCAAGCAGGCGGACGTCGATTCGGGACAGATAGCCATAGTATGCGTGAACGGCGATCAGGCAACGTGCAAGAAGGTAATGAAGCAGGAGAGCGGCATCCTCCTCGTGGCCAACAATCCTACATACCCTCCCGTATTTTACTCGAACGAACAGATAGAGACCATTCCTATCACGATACTCGGCAAGGTCGTTGAACTGAGGGCGAAGTTTTAAGTAATAGTACGTTATGGTTTTAATTATCATATTAGGAATTGTTTTTGTTATACTAGCTGTTTATTTTATTGATTGTTGGTTTGATTCTTCCGAAAGCGAAGATTATAGTTCGAAAGCCAATGAATGCGAAAGCAAATCACCAATCGAACCGCAAGGGAAAGTATATACTCGCGAACAAATAGAAGAGGAAAAAGCACGAGAATCTAAGAAAGTATACCAAATTGTAATTTCCACA
>JAZNXR010000080.1:0-4338 GCA_045593985.1 Eubacteriales bacterium | reverse complement strand
TGCCTGTTGCTTCGAGAATATATTTCTGGATGTTGTCAACAACGGGACGGCAGTCGCGCGGGAAAAGCTTGATCTGATCCTCCGTGCTCTTGTTCGAGCCGAGAAGACCGTAATTCTCGTTATAACCGCTGCCGTTTACAGGCGCGTTAAGTATATCGTCAAGACCGCAAACGACCTTTGCACCGCCTGCACGTAGGATGCGCTTGGTTCTTGCGCGGGAGTGAATATCACAGTTGATAATGTTTTCAGCGTAGGGAAGGATCATCTCGGGACGGTTTCCGAAGAGGATCTCTGCCTCTGCTCCGCAGTCCTTGATAAGCTGCTCGTAATAAGCAACGTAATCGACGCCGGTAAACTCAAGCGGATTTTCGCCGAAAAGCTCACGGTAACGCTCGAGGGTGAGCAGATCCGAATAGGGATTAACGCCCGACTCGTCGAGCATATCCATATTCATAAGGGAATTTCCCACCTCATCGGAGGGATAGCTGAGCATAAGAACGATCTTCTTTGCCCCCATAGCAATACCCTTAAGACAAATTGCAAAACGGTTACGGGAAAGAATCGGGAAAAGAACGCCAACCGTTCCTCCACCGAGCTTTGCCTTTACGTCATCGGCAATATCCTGCACTGTTGCATAGTTTCCCTGCGCACGGGCGACAACGCTCTCGGTTACCGAGATAACGTCCTTATCACGAAGCTCAAAGCCCTCGCTTTCAGCCGCTTCGATAACGCTGTCCGCAACGATTCTCGCAAGATCGTCACCCTGTCTGATAATAGGGCAACGGATGCCCCTTGATACGGTTCCGACTCGTCTATCTTTCTCTGCCATTGTAGAATCTCTCTTCCTGATTTATTGATCCGTGGAGATTAACCCCATACCAAAGTATTATTATAGCGCATTATTTTACTCATTGCAATAATTTGACGAAAAAAATTTTTAGAAAATATACCAATGTCAGATTAAAAAAATATGTATTTTGCCGAAAATCGCCTTCAAATTAAAGATAAAAGCTCCCGAAACGGCTAAACACCGTAACGGGAGCTGATTTCTTACATTATCTGCGGTCAATGATTCTGTCCGCAAGTGTGTAAAGACGGTCAAGAGCTGCAAGCATTTCCTTCGTGTCGAAATTGCCGTTTACATTCCAAAGACGCTCGGACAGTGCGGCAAGATTTTCCTTAACCGGCTGAATATCCTGGTCGTAATTACATTCCCAAGCGCAAAGCGTTCCGCCTATTACCTTATCGGTCGGCTCGACTACGATGGGCTTAAGATACGCCGCCGACTGATCCCACCAGTTTCTCCAAGTAAACTTATTCCATTTAAGAATATCCTTCGGATACCATCTTCCACCCGAAACGTGTGCGTGTGTAGGCGGAACGATATAAAGCGGAAGCCATGAGGAATTCGTTACCGTGAAGCCCTCGTCAATCAGATCGTTCGGTAGGTGGTAAAGCGATTCCCAAGCAGTAACAACGACGTCTCTCGAGATCGTTTCTGCGCCTTCCTTCGGGAAGCCCTCCCATACTACGGGAGTCTTACCCATAGCGAGGATCATATCGGTTATGTCCTTAACGAATCTGGTATAAAGCGGATACTTGCCGTTTATACCTTCCTTTTCCATATACGCTACACAGTCGGAGCAGTTTTCCCAGGTCGAGATATTCGCTTCGTCTCCGCCGACGTGGATATAACGAGAGTTCGGGAACATCTCGATAAGCTCCTCAAAAAGAGTTTTAAGGGTATCCATAACTCCGGGCTTGCCCGCACAGATTATGTTACCGTCTACCCATCCCGATATTGCGGTATTTCCAAACAGCTCGGGATAAGCGGCAGTAAGACAAGCTGCGTGACCGGGAACCTCGATTTCGGGAATGATCTCGATATTGCGCTCGGAAGCGTACTTGTTAAGCGCCTCTATCTCCTTCTTCGTATAGCTTCTTCCCTCTGTCGAAAGCTTTGGGAAGGCTTCGCTCGGAAGAGTGTAGCTCTGCGTATCGGTAAAGTGAAGGTGAATGAATTTGATCTTATAGAGGTAGCAAAGGTCGATATAATCCTTAAGCGTGTTAAAAGGATGCCACTGACGTGCAAGGTCGACCATCAATGCTCGGTAGGAGGAATCGGGCTTATCCTTTATCGTGTATGACGGAACGGTGATCTTGCCGTCCTCTACGATAAGAATTTGATGAAGTGTTGCAAGAGCCGCCGTAATTCCGTCATTATCCGAAGCAGAGATCTTCATGCCGTTCTCGGAGGTTTCGATTTTATACTCGCTCGGGGAGAGGCTATTGTCCTTGACAAGTACGATTCCTCCCTCCTCTTTTTTGAGGGCAACCTTATTGATTTTCAAGGCATAGCTTCGGAACGTATCGGCAAATTCTTTAAATTCCGATACATCGGTTATAATGGCAGGTTTTAATTCGAACACCGCATAGCTGTCCTCCGCACCAATGAGGCTGACCTCCTTTGGCACCGGAACTATCGGCAAAAGCTTTTCGCTACTATACACGTATTTGTCCTCCTTTTTGCCTCCGCACGAGAAAAGCGAAAGCGCAGTTGCAATCAAGATAAAAACCGTTAGAATTGATCGAATTATTCTGATAAAAGTCTTATTCTTCATAGCTCTTCCCTTTCGGTTACATTTTTTAGAACAGCTCTATAAGCTCCTTGGGCGCACTTGTTAAATTGACGCTCTCGTTTTCCTTAAGCCAAAGCATATCCTCAATACGCACACCGTATTTGCCTTCGAGATAAATACCCGGCTCAACTGTGACGATCGCTCCTACCTCAAGAGGCTTATCCCAGCTCGAAGCAAGGCGAGGATTTTCATGAACGAACATTCCGACACCGTGTCCGAGCGAATGTCCGAAGCAACCCTCGTAGCCTGCACCGTATATAATATCGCGTGCGACCTTATCGCAGTCGCGTCCGAGCTTGCCTGCCTTCGTAAATTCAAGCGCCGCAAGCTGTGCCTGAAGCACCGTATTATATACCTTCTTCATCTCCTCGTCTGCACGTCCTATAACGACCGTTCTCGTCATATCGGAGCAGTAGCCGTGATAAAGTGCACCGAAGTCAAGGGTAAGGAAGCCCTTTTCAAGCCTGATGTTTCTCGGCTCGCCGTGAGGAAGCGAGGATGCGGAGCCTGATACCGCTATCGTATCAAAGGAGGGCTTTTCCGCACCGAGCTTTCTCATTCCGTATTCAAGCTCGAGAGCGACCTCGATTTCGGTCATATCGGGAGTCATAAGCTTAAGAAGGCGGTCAAGAGCCTGCTCTGCAATTCTCTGCGCCTTGACCACGTATTCAACCTCGGATTCGGTCTTTGCCACACGCATTTGCTCGACAAGTCCGCCGCAAGAAACGAAGCTCACGTTCGGGAATCTGTTTTTCATATTTTCATAGGCGGAAACGGTCATCGCACCGTCCTCGAAGCCGATATTCTTATATCCGTTATCGGCAAAAACGTTACCGAGCGTAAGCTTTGCATTTTCAAGCATTATGACGGTAAGATCGTCGCTTTCGCATCGCTTTGCGACCTCGATATATCTGAAATCGGCAAGCAAAAACGCCTTTTCACGTCCGACAACAACGTAGCCGTCGGTATAATTAAGTCCCGTCAAATATCTCTGGTTCTTCTCGCAGGTAACGAGGAGGCAGTCGACATTTTCGGGCAACATTTTCTGAAGCTTTTTGATCGTACTCATTTTATGTTTTCCTTTCTTAAATAAGATCGATTATTTTCTGAACGAGAAGCATCGTCGGCGGTATCGTTACGACCGAAACGAGCGTTGAAATGCCGACTGTCTGCGCCGCAACATCGGGGCGGAGATCATAGGTCTCTGCGAACATAGCCGAGCTTGATGCGGTCGGTAGCGCCATCATCAACGCCGTAAGAAGTGTAAAGAAATCGGAAAATCCGAGCAGCTTCATTATAACACCCGTTACTATCGGGACGATGAAAAGCTTTACCGCTATTCCGTAATATGACGAATACTCTTTAATATAATTTTTCAGCGGAATTCTCGAAAGCATGATTCCTATAAGTATAAGTGAAAGAGGCGTACATGCGTCGCCTATCATCTTCATACTGTCATATATCGGTGCGTAGATCTTAACGCGCGAAGCGTATAGGATAAGTCCGAGAATACACGGGACCGTTCCTGCGTTTAAGAATATCTTCGTCAGCTTTATTCTCATTCCCTTATTTGCACGTCCGATAATGAACATACCGTAAGACCATAGGACGATATTAAACGCAACGACGAAAAATCCGCCGCAGAAAAGTCCCTTGTCACCAAACGCTGCTAAGTCGGAGGCCAAGCGGTCTTAGGAAG
>JAZNXR010000079.1:0-15245 GCA_045593985.1 Eubacteriales bacterium | reverse complement strand
ATCACCTGAGATCGTAATGAGGTCGGATATCTTCGTGCCATTCATAAGCATAGAATTACAATTCAGATTAATCTGTGCCGCAATAAAGGTATTGAAAGCCGGGCTATTTACAGATGATGTTTCAAGGTTCTGAGGAAGCGTGATTGTCCAGAAGGTATCCGACAGAGAAGAAGCTTCAACATCTGCAAGGAAATTTAAGAATCCCTTTTCTGCTATACTACGCATATCTCTGTCCATCACTGATTCGGGAGAACCTATGTATCTCTGCGTAAGAGTTGACATCACGAACCACTTTTGAACGTAACGCTTGATCTGAGCGTTAGGAATCGTAGGATCGTCAAGCAACATCAAATAGAGCGTATATGCAAAATCAAGAGTCATCGCAGAGTTCAAAAGTTTATTGGAGATGAATCCTGCACCCTTGATCGCCATGATGAACTGATCGAAGTTATACTCGTTAATAAAGTTCTGAATTCCTTTTTCGAGTTTTTGATATGAACTGTCAACGATATCGTCACGGTACTCCTTTGTTTCGAAATCTCTACCGGAAAGAAGGCTTACAAGGTCTGCAAGCTTTCCCCTGCGAAATTGATGCATAAAGGAAACACGGAGCATATCGCCATAGTCGGGATCGTATATATCATCGTAATCCTTGGCAAGCCACTTAATCTTGTCTGCATAGATAGATGCTTGGAATTCCCTATCATGAGTCATGTGTGAATAGAATTCAGGCTTAGATGCAAGATGGCAGAAATAGTCGACCGTCTTTCTAAGCATATTGCCGCCATGATCGGTGTCTGCCGCCATCTTAGACATTACGAAGTCAGACTGACTAAGTGCAGTTCCTTTGGAATTGATGCGAATAAATATCTCTGTTACCTCATCTATTTCCAAAGAGTGGTCAAGCTCAATAACGCCGATTTGGCGATTAGCAATTCCCTTCAATTCTGTTATTGCCTTATTGACATCGTTAGGCTTTACACCGGGATTATCTGCGCAATATTTCGGAACAAAATCAAAAGGATCAAACCCATTTTCAAAGATAACCGAAATATCAGGTATCCATTTTTTGTCCTTTAAATGAGAAGCATCTTGAACCGCAAAACGTTTAGACGCATCCGTTGCAAGAGGATTGAAAGCAATCTTAATTCTATCAAGATTGAAGTCCTCGTCAAGCACCTCTCTGCCAGCGATAGCAGCCATCAAAGCTGTAACACGCTGCTGACCGTCAATCAAAACGTGTTTACCATTTGATACACCGCCGTCCTTGGTTTTTACATCGGGATTTTTCCAAGTTATTATGTATCCGGTGGGATAGCCATTGTATAAAGAGTCTATGAGATCGCGCACCTGACTCCGTTTCCAAACAAAGGGGCGCTGTATTTCGGGGATTACAAACTGTTCCGTTTCTATCAAGCCTAATATTCCGCTTATTGGATATTGAAGTAATGTGAATTTTTCGCCTGTCATAAACTTATCCTCTTGTTTCAATTATTTACTGATATGATATCATGTTTCGCATTTTCAGTCAACAGGTTTCCAAGACATGTTTCACGGTGGCGCCGTAACAAACCCATTTCCCGCTGTCAAAAAAGTATAAGCAAAAAAACAAAGGGCTTGCCGTATGGCAAGCCCTTTATTCCATTCATATCGTTTCTTTTGAAACGAGATTTCCGTTCTTATCAAATACTTCGCAGGTAACCGTGCCGTCAGTATTATGGGTGATGACGGTCTTTCCTTCGTCATGGTATCTCGTTTCGCTAATGACATTGTAGTCTTCACCGTAAACGATCTCCGCGGTCAGCTTTCCGTTATTGTCATATTCGCATCTGCGCGCAAGGTCTCCGTCCTCGTTATAGAGTTCAACACTCTTACCGTTACTATGGTACATGATATGCTCGATCCTGTTGCCGTTTGCTGCTTCACGGTATTCGTAAAGCAGCTTTCCGTTTTCGTCACGAGTATAGGTCGTTACGGTGCCATCGTCATTCGTCACGTCAGAGTACTCAAAATAGTGGAAGTAGCTTCCGTCGGCATTATATTTAATATCAAGTGATATACTGCCGTTTTCGAGATAATTTATAACCCGCTTTCCGCCGTCAGACTCATACCACGTCAGAATTGACCATATCCCGTCGCCGTTTTGTCCGTACAAATATTCCCGGCTTTCGACAAGAACACCGTTTTCGTATATTTCTTCAGAGGTTCTGTTGCCGTCCTCGTCGAATGTATGCTTCCTTTCCTCGATCAAAACACCGTCCGAATAAGTTTTCTCGCTTATCTTATTACCGTATTCGTCGTACTCATGCTCATAGGTCTCGTTCTTTACGATCTCGCCGTTCGCATCGTAACCGATACACGATATTTCATCAAAGTTACCGTTATATACGGTCACTTCCTTTTCGCCGTCCTCGTAGTAGCGTGTTTCGGTGCGCTTTGACCAGTAGTTGGAATCGTCATCATATTCGTATGTGGTCTCTTTTGAAAGGATATCACCCTCAACTTCCTTCTCCAAAGCCACTCTGCCAAGCTCGTCACGGGTATATTCGATTTTCGTCTCACTTATCGTTTCGCCGTCGGAGTCAACGGTCTTTGACAAAACAACGTCTCCGTAGTCATCGTACGTATCTGTATACGTTTCACCGTACTGCGAATAATACTTATGCTCGCAAAGTATTGTCTTGGGGTACGCATACTCGTAATCGGCATATTTGTAGGTACGCTCATAGCAAAGTTCGCCGTCAATAATTTCCTTGATCGAAAGTATATTGCCCTTTTCATCGAATACGCACTCGGTTTTTTCAGCGTATTTGATCTCTCCGTTTTCATATCGGATATATTCACCCGAATAACCGTCGGCATTATTTTTTTCGACGCATTTCACCGTTCCGTCGTCATTGTAATCGGTGCTCTCGCAGATATAAAGATAGCCCTTTTCGTCAAAAGCGTATTTTTCAATAGCGATCTTCTTGTCGGACTCGTACACGGTACGGCTGATAACGGTTCCCTTCGAGTCCTTCTCGTAGGTAAATTTTTTCTCGTTCACAACCTTGCCGGCTTTGGTATAATCCGTTGTTGACGTAAGGAAGCCGTCCGCATCATAGGTTCTGACCTCGTAAGCATCACCGTAATTATGCTTCGTTCTTAAACGCTCGTATTCACCGTTCTTCTTTATAACGATGCCTTCCTCGAAAAGCTCGGTGCCTTCGCACACCGTATACGATACCGGCTCCCCGTTCTTATACACGTACTCATACGTGTGTCGAAGCGTTTCCTTGCCCATACGGTATTCGACGTAGCAGTCTCTTAAACCGTACTTATTGTAAGCGGTAAATTCGAGCAGACTCGGCGAAAGGGCGCGAAGCGTCGCTCCGCACTCCGTGCATTTGTTTTCGTCGTCAAGGGTATGCTTGCCCTCGTTGATCTTCTTTCCGCTGTCTTCGCACATCTGATAATGTCCGTCAAGAGTCGCCGTCCAGGGATCATTCTTATGAGAATGCTTCTCTGCGCAGGCGGTGAGCATCACGGCAAACATGATAATTGCAATTACAAACGATGTTATTCTTTTCATATTCTGCTCCTCCAAAGCACGGTATTACAGTACTATCTTACTGCAGTTTTATTATATCATAAGCCCTCTGAATAATCAATAATAAATTATGCTCTCACGGGCAAAAGTTGCGGTATATAACGCCCACAAACAAAAAGCACCTTGATGCTTATCAAGGTGCTTTTGTTGTTTAATGTGCTTATTTAAGCTTGTAGCCCCAGACGACAGATTTTGCGCCCTCAATGGCATTCGGGTGCCAGTTGTCGGGCATTTTGGCTATTTCAAAGTAAATATTGCCGCCGACGATCGCGCCTTCGTCAAGTATTTTAACGCTTTTGGGAACAAATACCGATCCATTGTCCGCAAGTTTAATACCATAAGCTTCTATAATTTCGAGCGTACTTGGGAGAATCATCATTTTCTCTCCGTCATAGTCCAAATAAAGCGCGCCTCTTCTAATGGCCTTTAAGTTTTTGGAAAGCACAATTTCTGTAACTTCATAGCACTCGCAAAAAACACTGTTTTCCAATTCAGTCACTCCATCGGGAATCACAATTCTTTTCAGAGGACATCCGAGGAAAGCCCCGACGCCTATACGCGTCAAGGATGGCGACCAGTCTATGTCTGTCAGATTTTCACACCTACTAAAGGCGGCTATACCGATCTCCGTTAAACTTGACGGCATCTTAACGCTTTCAATCTCCATTTCGTAAAAGACACCGGGCATAATTACGTTTACGCCGTTCGGAATAACTATATTTTTCGAGCTTCCGAAATACGCCACAAGCGCCTTTCTTCCATCGTTAAGCACAGTTGTAACGTATCCGTTTTTATCCCTTGTAAAGGTCTTTTGAATCCATTCCGAATTAACGAAATAGCGAGGAGAGTAATCGTTGTCTCCGCGACTGTAATCCTCGCGATACTCCTTACCGTCCTCAAGATCTGCTGCTTCTATTATTTTAAGATCAGATATACCGTAAGGCCAGCACCCGCTGTGACAGAATACGTATCTGATATTATAGCAGTTCTTAAAACTTACGTAACCGACGACATTCGAGCCCAAAACAACCACCTGAAGATTATTGCAATATTTGAAGGCTTCTTCCTCTACCGGCATATTGACATAAACGATGCTGTCCTTGCAGCTTCCTATTCCAACGACCTTGCCGTCCTTGATCTCAAGCCCTTCGGATTGGGTAACTGCCGAAAACTCTACGCTATCTGTATACGGTTTTTCGCCGTCTTTTTTATCTACCGTATACTCGACACGTACTGTGTAGGTTTCAATCGGCTTCAGATCTTTGAAGGTATATTTCTCCGACGAAGGCAGCGTTGCCACGAGCTTATCGCCGTCATAAATATTTACGGCTTTGATTTCACATATCGTGCCGTCCGTATTCTTGGTGCTCAGCTCGAACGATATCGACGTCGGCCCGTATTTTACGTTTTTGAGATCTATTACGGGATCCGACCGTTTGACTGTTTTGAAGCCGATCTCTTTTATAACGTCAACACCGTTTACGGTATATTCGACACACAAGTAATAATTATGGTTCGAATACAGTCCGCTGATTGTTTGACCGTTCACTATCGTATTATCCACGAGAGTTCGGGCGGCATCATCTAAAGTAACGTATGCCTTGCGTATTTCAAGGGATTCAAACCCTTTGTCCTTTATCACCGAATAGCTCACGCTATCGAACGCAGTATCTGAAATTTCAAGCGTCAAAGCGCTCTCGGTCATAATATTCGACTTCCGCTCCAGAACGTGACGTGAATATCCGCTACCGTCAAAGTTGTCGTAATATCCGACCACTTGTATATCATACGCCGTTCCGTCAGCGATGCCCTCAAACAGGACGTTCCTGTTTACCCCAAGGGAAAGCCTCTTTTCGGCTACCTTTTTGCCGTTGACTGCAAGCTCCGCATAAAGCTCGTATTTACCGTAGCTCAGCGCATTATGCTCATCCTCCAAAGTGATGTCTGCTTTTATGCTTGTATAATCCTTCTTGACGTTTTCAATGGTTGCTGACGGCTGACCGAAGGCATTATACACTCCGATCCTTACCGTTTTATCGCCCTTGAGTCTGACGTCCTTGATCGACGTTCCGTCGACGTACTTGATTGCGTCTATGGTATATTCAATTATACCGTAAGCATCCTGCCCGACGTTACATTTCAGCACGAGGTTTTCCATATCCGAGCCCTCCTCGAACATATAAGAGGAGTACTTCTTGCCGTTAAGGGTAAAGGAAAGTATCTCGTAGTTTTTCGGGTTGTCGATATGTACCGTTATGTAGAAGTCCTCGTTCGGCTTGCAATAGAATATATCATTTGCGCCCTGCGCATTGGGATCGTATTTATCTTTATCCTTGTCTTTATCTTTATCAAGGAGTAGATGACCTTCCCCATAGCCCATGCCGTACAGCGTATCTCTCATATCATCGGTGCTGAGCAGGACGACATCGTCACCGATATCCGCCCGGTTTTGTACCGGATTGCTTTTCGAAAGCGACATACCGGTATATACCGGAACCTGCTTATACCAGACAAAGATAAACACCGAAAGAAACGATGCGCAAAGGATCGAAGCTGACACGAGCATCGCAGTCAGTCTTTTCGTTCTGATTCTGAGCTTCGCTAAAAGCTCGACCTTTTTCTTCGTGCACTTATCGATTATTTTTTCATCGATTCCCGATATGACGTCAAGCTTTTTATCGTTATTGCTCATTTTTCATTTCCTCCACAAGCAATATTCTCTTAATATCTGCTCTCATTTCGGAAAGCTGTCTGTATGCGGAGCTGACGCCGATACCAAGCATACGGGCTATCTTTTGTACGGGATCGGCATAATAATATCTGCTAACGAACATGAAGCATCTGTCCTCGTCAAGAGATTTGAGATAAGCGTTCAGAATCCTCATAAGCTCCCTTATCTGTACCTCTTCCTCTACATTCTCGGAGGACGGAATGAAGCATTCGTCAAGCTCGTCAAGAGCAATCGTCATCTCGGACGGTATTCTTCTTGCGGCAGAGTTTTTTCTGAATCTGTCGACCGCAATATTTCTCGTCAGCTTTGAAAGAAAGACCTGAAAAATATTCGGTCTTGTCGGCGGGATCGCATTCCAGGTTCCGAGGTAAGTGTCATTCAGACATTCCTCGCTGTCAAGCCCGTCCTTTAAAATGTTGTTGGCGATCGTATATAGATAGCTTCTGTATTTTTTGTCGGTTTCGGATATTGCGATTTCTTTTCTGTTCCAATAAAGCTCAATTATTTCGTCATCGGTTAAAACTGTCTCTTTTTTTGGCATTTTTTTAATTCCCCTTTTTAGTCCTTACTGATATCAGTCGTAAAAATCAGGATTTTTTCTCAAAATTCGACAAAAAATACAAAAAGCCGAAAAAGCAGTCTTTCGACTGCTTTTTACTTTTTATTTACCCGGTCCTGCGGTGTCGCTTCCGTCGCCGGTAAGACCGAGACGCTTTGCCGCGTCTTCACGCATCTTATATTTAAGGATCTTTCCTGCCGCGTTCATCGGGAAGCTATCGACGAACTCGATATATTTCGGCACCTTATGACGAGCCATATTTGCTTTGATATAAGCCAACATTTCCTCAACAGTCACGGCATCCTTTTCTTTAAGGATTATGCACGCCATGATCTCCTCGCCGTATTTGGGATCGGGAACACCGATTACCTGAACGTCTCTTGTCATCGGATGAGTGTAAATAAACTCCTCGATCTCCTTCGGGTAGATATTCTCACCGCCACGGATGATCATATCCTTAAGGCGTCCCGTGATACGGAAATTGCCGTCGGCGTCACTTGATGCGAGGTCGCCCGAATGAAGCCAGCCGTCCTCGTCTATCGTGTCCTTCGTGGCGTTGGGCATTTTATAATAGCCCTTCATCGTGTTATAGCCCTTTGCGCAGAATTCGCCGTTTTCGCCGATTCCGACCTCCTCGCCCGTTTCGGGGTTTACAACCTTACAGCGAACGTGCGGGAAGGCGTATCCGACGGTCTCGGTGCGCACTTCAAGAGAATCCGTCCAGGAGCTCATGGTGTTACCCGGCGCACATTCCGTCTGTCCGTAAACGCTGACGATTCCCGTCATGTTCATTTCGTCGGGCTGCGCCGCGCGTCTCATAAGCTCGGGAGGACATCCCGCACCCGCCATTATTCCCGTTCTCATATGTGAGAAATCGGTACGGCGGTAATCGGGGTGATTAAACATTGCAATAAACATCGTCGGAACGCCGTTAAAGCAGGTTATCTTCTCCTGATTTATGCAGGCAAGAGAGGATTTCGCCGAGAAATACGGCATCGGACACATAGTCGTACCGTGAGTCATTGACGAGGTCATCGAAAGAGTCATTCCGAAGCAGTGGAACATCGGAACGTGTATCATCATTCTGTCTGCTGTCGAAAGCCCCATTCTGTCGCCGATACATTTACCGTTATTAACTACGTTGTAGTGGGTGAGCATAACGCCCTTCGGGAAACCTGTCGTGCCTGACGTATACTGCATATTGCAGACGTCGGAAGGACGTACCGCCGCCGCCATTCTCGATACGGTCTCACGGCGCACCAGCTTATAGCGAGCCATCGCCTCGTCAAAGGTGAGGCAGCCCTTCTGCTTGAAGCCGACGGTTATTACGTTACGAAGGAAGGGAAGCTTTTTACAGTGAAGCGGCTCACCGGGAGTTGCGTCCTTGATTTCGGGGCAGAGAGTATTGATTATCTCCGCATAATTCGAATCAAGACAGCTGTCTATCATAACGAGGGTATGAGTGTCCGACTGACGGAGCAGATATTCCGCCTCGTGTATCTTATACGCTGTATTCACCGTTACAAGCACTGCGCCGAGCTTGGTCGTTGCCCAGAATGTTATATACCAAGCGGGGAGATTCGTTGCCCAGACTGCAACCTTCGAGCCTGCCTTTACACCGAGAGAAACAAGCGCACGAGCGAATCGGTCGACGTCCTCTCTGAACTCCGAATAAGTGCGGGTATAGTCAAGAGTCGTATACTTGAAGCAGTACTGATCGGGGAATTCCTCGGCAACACGGTCAAGCACCTGCGAGAAGGTAAGGTCGATAAGCTCGGCCTTTTTCCAGATATACTGACCGCTTCCGTCATGATTGAAATATAAAGTTTTCTTCATATCCCGAGTCGAGTGGAAACGGGACATATAATTTACAAAATGAGGGAAAATGATCTCGGGATCGCTTAATTCTTCAAGCCATTCGGGCTTCCATTCAAGAGAAATGAAGGCGTCGTAATTCACCGAGGAAAGCGCACGCATGACCTCGTCGATCGGCATAGTTCCCTCTCCGATGAGCTGATAGCATCCGCTATCATCGGAATCGCGAACGTGAACGTGGCAAATATATGCGCCGAGATTCTTTATCGTGTCATCGCTGCTTTCACCGTTATCACGGTAGGTGTGATGAACGTCCCAAAGTGCAGACAGGCGGTCTGATGCGAAGCCCTCAAGAAGCGTGCGAAGTCGAGATGTGTCGGCATAAATTCCGCTTGTCTTTACGAGGATCGAAACGCCGAGCTGCTCTGCCTTCGCAAGAAGAACAGTCAGCGCCGAGCGAACTGCATTTTCATCGTCATTGAGTGCGCAAACGACAACGTAAGGGACGTTTGCATCACGTGCGATCTCCATAAGTCTGATAACCGTGCTTACGACCGAGATATCTGCCGAGATGTCGCAGGACGTGTCAAAGCAAGGAACAGAGAGGGAGCTTTCACGCAGCTGACGGGCCGTTGAAGCCGTATTATATTTATGGAAGGGGCCGCCCTTTTCGGTCATGGAATCAAGGCAATGAAGATTATAAAGCTCAATGCCTGAAAAACCCATTTCCGAAGCAGTTTCGAGCATTCTTTCAAAGGAAAGCTCTTTCCAGCCTCTGTTTGAGAAGGAGAGTTTCATTCAGCTTCCTCCTCATATATGATCTTATTGAGTGCCGAGAGGTACGCCTGAATTCCCGCACCGACGATATCGGTCGAGATTCCCCGTCCCGAATAAACCTTTCCGTTTGCACGAAGCTTAACTACGGTCTGTCCCATAGCCTCACGGCCTTCGGTTACCGCCTGGAGCTGGAAATCGTCAAGCTCATAATGGCAGCCCGTGATCTTTTCGATTGCCTGGAATGCGGCATCTATTGAGCCGTCACCGATATATACGCCTTCAACGCTTTCTCCGTTTTTATCAAGCTTGATATGAGCGGTTGCCGAGATAGTATTTCCCGACGTGATAACGTAGGTATTGAGCTTATACGTCGGAGGCACCTGCATAGCACTCGATGCAACGATTGCGTCAAGCTCCTTGTAGCTGACCTTTTCTTTCCTTTCAACTATCTGACGGAAGGCGGCATAAACCTTGCCCTCGTCCGATTCCGAAAGGTCATAGCCAAGCTTTTTGACCGCAGAAGAAACCGCAGCCTCGTCATCGTGAGCCGTGAGGAAAACTCCTTCGTCATCATGCTCTCCGAGGGCAAGTGCGCTTCCGCTGCCCTTCGACGGGCTGCAGAGCCAATTTATCTGATCTATAATTCTGCTTATCTGCGTAACGGCGATATTGCAGTTTGCGCCAAGAGCATCTGCCTTCGCAGAAATTACACGCGCAACGCTTGAAAGATCGGCACAGTCGACAGGATAAGCCGCACAGCGTATCTGCGATGCACCCTCTGCCACCGCCGCAACAGCGCAAGCGTCAGCCATAGAGATGGTATCCGCGCAAGAGATTCCGAGCGTCACGCTTTTAAGCTCCGGGATCGCCTCATACTGTTCCTTAATAAACTCTGCAAATTCCGAGGGAAGCATCGTTCCGGCCGTGTCGCAAAGCGTTACAGTAGTTGCTCCCGCCTCAATTGCGGCGTTTACGAGTTGAGCCAAAAACGCCTTATCACTTCTCGTTGCGTCCTCGGCAATGAATTCAACGTCGGCACAAAGCTTCTTACAAGCGGCAACGGTGTTTTTTACGCTCTCGAGCATTGCATCGGGCTTTTTGTGTGAAATGTATTCGATCTGCACCTGAGAAGTAGGCGCAGGAACCTGAAGACGGGGATGCGGGGCATCGTGAAGGGCGTTCCAGGTTACGTTAACGCTCTCCTCGTTAAGCTCGACAGGAACGGCAATAATGCTGCCGCTTACGGCAGAAATTACCGACTTTATCTGAAGCGAGTCGATTCTCGCATTTCTTATGAAATCAAGCTCGATCACATCAACGCCAAGCTTATTCAGTAGCTTCGATAGCTCGATTTTTTCCTTGAAGGATAGAGTAAAGCCTTCGAAGGTTTGCTTCATCGTAGCATCGCTGATTCTGATCTGTTTCATAATTTGCTGTCAACTCCTTTTGGATAAAATTCCATTTTGGTAAATAATTAAAATACCCCATTGTATTTTATGATATATATTTAATCACCAAAAGCACAAAATGTCAAGGGCAAATAAAACGGAGTCACAACTTTTAACAAATTTGCACAAAAGCAAAAAATGCGGGCGGAAAAAATTTTTGCAATTTTTAAGCAAAAAACATTTGACAAACTCGCTTCATCGTGATAAAATGTTTTCATCAACCAAATAACCCCAAGATAAAGACTGTGACGAAGACGGCACGGTACGAGAGCTTTCAGAGAGTCGGCGGAGGGTGCGAGCCGATAGCTTGATGCCAAGAGTGCATATCACTTCCGAGTCGAATGTCCGAGCGTATGCCAGGGCATTCCGTTTCCCGCGTTAAGGGCAAGGGCTTGTTAGAGCCTAAAGTGACGGTTTTCCGTAATTTGAGTGGTACCGCGGGTATTCATTTACTCGTCTCAAGAAAAAGGTTTTTTCTTGGGACGTTTTTTGTTTGAAAAACCTGTTTTGAAAGGAAAACAAATTATGACCGCGCAATCAAGTACAAATCAGCTTCAAAGCGTAGCACAGCGTATCAGCGAAATGCGCCGAATCATGGGCTACACCGAAAAGGAAATGGCAGAGATGACCGAGGTGAGCGAGGAGACCTATCGCTCCTACGAAACCGGAACCGTTGACCTTCCTTTTACATTCATACACAAGTGTGCGCAGGCGTTCGGAATCGAGCTTACCGACATTCTTGAAGGACACAGCGCAAAGCTTTCGGGATACACCGTTACCCGCCGCGGAGAAGGTCTTACAACGGCAAGCGAGGACGGCATCACCATTCAGGATATGGCTCCCCTTTTCCGCAAAAAGCTCGCAACTCCCTACTGGGTAACCTATCAGTATTCCGAGGAGCTTCAGAAGAAGCCGATCCATACCGTTACCCACGCAGGTCAGGAATTTGATATGGTAGTAAAGGGCTCGATGCGTATTCGCATCGGAGACCGCGAGGAGCTTCTTCACGAGGGCGACAGCGTATTCTTCAAGTCCTCCACCCCTCACGGTATGATTGCCGTTGACGGTCAGGACTGTACCTTCCTTGCCATGATCATGGCATCCGACGCTACCGACCAGCCGATGTATATCGGTAGCAGCGAGCATACCGCAAGGAAGGTTCCCCTCCTTTGCGAGAAATTCGTCAAGACCGAGGAGGACGAAAACGGAGTCCTCACCGCCGTCAGCTACGAAAACGAGGAGAAGTACAATTTCGCCTTCGACACAGTCGACGAGCTTGCACGCAGAACTCCCGATAAGCTCGCAATGGTACATATTGCTAACGATATGACCGAGCGTCGCTTCACCTTCAAGGATATTAAGGACGCATCCTCACAGAGCGCAAACTACTTCAAGTCCCTCGGCATCAAGCGTGGCGACCGAGTAATGCTCGTTCTCAAGCGTCACTATCAGTTCTGGTTTGCAATTCTCGGTCTGCACAAGCTCGGCGCAATTGCAATTCCCGCAACGAATCAGCTTGTTCAAAAGGACTTTGTATACCGCTTCAACGCCGCAGGCGTAAGCGCAATTATCTGCACCGCTGACGGCGACACCGCCCGTCAGGTCGAGCTTGCGGAAAAGGAATGCGAGCCTATGACGAAGATTCTCGTCGGCGGCAAGCGTGAGGGCTGGCACGACTATAACAGCGAATATTCCCTTTTCAGCCGCCGCTACGTCCGAGAGGACGATGCTCCCTGCGGCTCCGATCCGATGCTCATGCTCTTTACGTCGGGAACGACCGGCTATCCGAAGATGGCAATGCACTCCTACAAGTATGCTCTCGGTCACTTCGTTACCGCTAAATACTGGCATCTCTGCGAGCAGGACGGACTTCACTTTACGATCTCCGAAACCGGCTGGGGCAAGGCGCTCTGGGGCAAGCTCTACGGACAGTGGCTCTGCGAGGGCGCGGTCTTCACCTACGACTTCGACCGCTTCGATTCCGAAAAGATCCTCCCGATGTTCGCAAAATACGGAATCACGACCTTCTGCGCGCCGCCTACAATGTACCGTATGCTTATCAAGCAGGATCTGACGAAATACGATCTGTCCTCGATCAGACACGCAACGACTGCAGGCGAAGCGCTCAACCCAGAGGTGTTCTATCAGTTCGAGAAGGCAACAGGGCTTCGTATTGCAGAGGGCTTCGGTCAGACCGAAATGACTCTCGGAATTGCGAATCTCTACGGAACTCAGCTTAAGCCCGGCGCTATGGGCAAGCCTGTTCCGAGCTACGGAATCGACCTTGTCGATACCGACGGAAATCCCGTTCCCGACGGTGTTAACGGTGAGATCGTTATCAGAACGGATGACAAGGTTTCCTGCGGCGTATTCCTCGGCTATTACCGCAACGAGGAAGCGACGAAGGGCGTTTGGCACGACGGAATGTATCACACGGGCGACCTTGCTTGGCGTGATGAGGACGGCTACTACTGGTACGTCGGACGTGCCGATGACGTCATCAAATCGTCGGGATACAGAATCGGGCCGTTCGAGATCGAATCGACCATCATGGAGCTTCCCTATGTGCTTGAATGTGGCGTTTGCGCCGCTCCCGATGAGGTCAGAGGTCAGGTGGTCAAGGCTTGTATCGTTCTTGTCAAGGGTACCGAGCCGACCGATGCTCTCAAAAAGGAAATCCAGGACTACGTCAAGTCCCGCACCGCCCCCTATAAATATCCGCGATTAGTTGAGTTCCGCACCGAGCTTCCCAAGACGATAAGCGGAAAGATCATGAGAAACAAGCTCTGATAAAAAAATGTCGGATTTACCCCCGAAAAACATTGACAATCACAGGGAAATTATATTATAATATAATTTATCAATTATTTTTCCGTAACGAGGTATTAAGTGGAAAACCCCATTTCAATGGAACATAAGATAAAAGAAATAGCGAGCCGTATAAGGGAGCTTCGTATCGTCACCGGACTTACCGTTGAGGATATGGCATCCCGTACCGGCCTTTCCGTCGAGGAATACGAGCAGTGCGAAGCAGGAAAGAGCAATTTGAGCATTGCATTCCTGTATCATTGTACGCTGAGCTTTGGCGTAGATATGGGAGATATTCTCGAGGGTAAATCTCCGAAGCTCCGTTCGTATGCTCTGACACGCAAGGGCGAAGGACAGAGAATCGAGGAAGCGCACAACATGGTCGGTTACAACCTGGCGTCAGGCTTCCGCAACCGTATCGCTCTTCCCCTTTACATGAAAATGAATTACCGTCCCGATGCCGAGATCGAGCTCGTCACTCACGAAGGACAGGAGTGCGATATCGTCATCAAGGGACAAATGAAGATTCAGATCGGCGAGCATACCGAGATCCTCAATCCCGGTGACACGATCTACTACGATTCGGGAACGCCCCACGGCATGATGGCGATAGGCGGCGAGGACTGTGCGTTTTACGCAATAGTTCTTCGCAATCAGGCAGCACGTATCGGCGAGCAGGAGGCAGAGGTCTCCGTTGCGACAAAGCGTCGCGCGCCTGACAGCGAGCTTCGTGTCTACAACGACTTCATTATTCCGACAGAGGAAAACGGCGTTCTCACCAAAATCGCCTTTAAAAACGAAGAAAAGTTCAACTTCGCATTCGACGTTGTCGACGAGCTTGGCAAGCGCAAGCCCGATAAGCTTGCAATGCTTCACGTAAGCGAAAACGGTAAGGAAAGACGTTTTACCTTCTCCGATATGAAGAAGGAATCGGCAAGAGCTGCAAATTACTTCAAGTCGCTCGGCATCAAGCGCGGAGACAGAGTTATGCTCGTTCTCAAGCGCCATTATCAGTTCTGGTTTGCAGTTCTCGGTCTGCATAAGCTCGGCGCCGTTGCGATTCCCGCGCCGAATCAGCTTCTTGAAAAGGATTTCGCATACCGCTTCAATGCGGCAAACGTTAAGGCGATCCTCTGCACCGCCGACGGCGACGTGGCAGATTCGGTTGAAAGCGCCGCAAAGAGCTGTTCCTGTCTTGAACACAAGATCCTCGTAAACGGCAGCCGCGACGGCTGGCACGATTTCAACGAGGAATACGTGCTTTTCAGCAGTCACTTCAACCGCACCGAGGACTCCCCCTGCGGCTCCGATCCGATGCTCATGTTCTTTACCTCGGGCACGTCGGGCTACCCGAAGATCGCAGCACACAATTACAAATATCCTCTCGGTCATTTCATAACCGCAAAATATTGGCACCAGGTCAACCCCGACGGCCTTCACCTCACCATTTCCGATACCGGATGGGCAAAGGCAATGTGGGGCAAGATGTACGGTCAGTGGCTCTGCGAGGCGGCAAAC
>JAZNXR010000078.1:0-6119 GCA_045593985.1 Eubacteriales bacterium | reverse complement strand
GGCGGTTTTTACGTAACTAATGGAATTATATCCACACCGTAGGGCGGGGGCTTGCTCGGAACCCCCAAAGCTCATTGAATTCGCTTCGGGGAACCCCTCTTGCTCCCGCCGTGCAAAAACAATGTAACTTTTTCCGCAGGTCGATTACGACCTGCGGCGGGGGGAGTAAACCCCCGCCCTACAACACCGTTTTCAATACCTCACAAATTCGCAATATAATCCCCGGGTGAGCAGCCGAACTCCCGACGAAAAGCACGGTAAAAGGTTCGCGCGGAATTGAAGCCGCACTCGAGCGCGATCTCGGTCACGCTGTACTTCTTTTTTCTGATTAACTGAACGGCGTTATTCAGACGAATTACGCTTATATAACGCGAAATTCCGATATCGAGACGCGTCTTGAAATAGCTTGAAATATACGCAGGATGATAACCGAACGCCTTTGCTATCGACGAAAGCGTCAGATTCTTTCCGTAGTTCTTGTGAATATACAAAAGCAAAGCCGACAAAAGCTCATTATCGAAGCCGCTTTTCTTTGATTCGGAGAGTATCTCCCTTTTGATCGCGCCGAGAATAAGATAAACGTATCCGAGCTTGTCAAGCTCGCCGTTATCGGCTTTTTTAAGAGAAGAAAGGTAGGAAAAAATCACCGAATTGCTCCCCGACTGCTTCAAAAACGGACTCGTCAAGCTCTTCATATCGGAGCAAAATTTTTCGCCCATCTCGCTCGGTATTACAAGCACCGAATACTGCACGCCGTCCTTCGCAATGTACCTATGCGGATCGTAAGGAAGCGACACGGCTATGTCTCCCTTTTCAAGCATCGTCTGACAGTTATTCACAAGCGCCTCGACGCTTCCGTTCTCAACTATGCAGATCTCGACCTGCGAATGAAAATGAAAATCGCCGTTCCCGATTCGGTATTCGATCACCTGAAGCTCGTCCTTAAGCTCCCTCTCGATCGACAGCGTTGCTGTCATTTTTTCGTTCATATTAAAAATCGTCCTTGATTTATGATATTTTGGCACGAAATTGCCATTTTTCTATGATATCATTATAATATCAAGGTACATTTATGTCAATAAGAATTTGAAAGGCTTTTATTATGAAGATCACGAGAGTATCGACCTATTTCGTACGTCCCCGCTGGGGCTTCGTTGAAATTGAGACCGACAGCGGTCTTGTCGGTTGGGGCGAGGCTGTCCTTGAAGGACACGCAGCGGCAGTTCTTGCCTGCGTAAACGAATACAAGGACTATCTTATCGGAGAGGATCCTGCGAATATCGAGGGTATTTGGTCGACCATTTACCGCGCGGGCTTCTACCGTGGCGGCGGTGTTCTTATGAGCGCCCTTTCGGGTATTGATCAAGCGCTTTGGGATATCAAGGGAAAATATTTCGGTGCGCCCGTTTACGAGCTTATGGGCGGCAAATGCCGCGACAGGATGAAGGTTTATTCCTGGGTTGGCGGAGACCGTCCCACCGACGTTGGCCGTGCCGCAAAGGAAAAGAAGGATGCCGGCTTCACCGCCATCAAAATGAACGCCACCGACGAGCTTCAGATGATTGACAGCTATGACAAGCTCGACGCAGTTCTTGAGCGTGTTGCGGCAATCCGTGAAAGCTGCGGCAAGTATTTCGGAATCGCTATCGACTTCCACGGCAGAGTTCACAAGCCTATGGCAAAGGTGCTTGCAAAGAAGCTTGAGGAATTTGATCCCATGTTCATAGAGGAGCCTGTGCTTTGCGAGCATATGGAGGAATTCAAGGAGATCGCATCCTGCTGCAACATTCCGATCGCAACGGGCGAGCGCCTTTTCACGAAATACGATTTTAAGCGTCTGCTTCAAGCGGGCGGCGTTGATATAATTCAGCCTGATCTCTCGCACGCCGGAGGTCTTACCGAGGTCAAAAAGATCGCTTCCATGGCGGAGGCGTACGACGTTGCGCTTGCGCCTCACTGCCCTCTCGGCCCGATCGCTCTTTCGGCTTGCCTATCTATTGATGCGACCTGCTACAATGCGGTAATTCAGGAGCAGAGCATCGGTATTCATTACAACGTCGGCAAGAGCGTTCTCGACTACGTTCACAACAAGGGCGATTTCGAGTTTAAGGACGGTTGGGTTGATCTTCCGAAGCTTCCCGGGCTTGGCGTTGACGTCAATAAGGAGCTTGTGATTGAGGAAAACAATAACCCTCACAACTGGAAAAATCCCGTTTGGCATCACGCTGACGGATCTGTTGCGGAGTGGTGATGATTATGGAAAACACACGCGAAAAAATTATTTCCGCAATTGCGGAGCATAAGGTTATTTCGATCGTCCGTCTGCCCGACAAGGAAACGCTGATTCCTGCCGTAGAAGCACTTTACGAGGGCGGAATACGGCTTATCGAGATCACCTTTGACCGTTCGGGCAAGGTTTCAGCGGCGGAAATTTGCTCGATGATATCCGAGCTTTCGGCTCATTTTGACGGCAGAATGTATATCGGTGCGGGAACGGTTACCCGTCTGAACGAGGTTGACCTTGCGATAAATGCAGGCGCGTCGTTCATCATTTCACCAAACTGCGATCCCGAAATAATAAAGCGCACAAGAGAGCTGGGCGCAGTTTCGATTCCTGCGGCGTTCACGCCGACAGAGATCGTTTCCGCTCTTAATAACGGTGCGGATTACGTTAAGCTCTTCCCTGCCGACCAAGTCAGCGCAGGCTACGTCAAGGCAGTCAGCGCTCCGATCTCCGACGCAAAGCTTCTCGCCGTCGGCGGCGTTAGCGCAGATAATGCGAAGGACTTTATGAGTAACGGCTTTTACGGCATCGGCGTAGGCTCAAATCTCTATAATAAAAAGCTGATCGCAAGCGGCGATTATGCAGCCATCACGTCCCTCGCAAAGCAGTTTGTAGATGCAGTAAAATAAGATAACCGACTTGAAGGAATCCTTCAAGTCGGTTTTTTATCTATCCTCAGTCGGCGGAACGCCGAATTCCGTCTTATATGCCCTTGACAAAACGTAGACCGAGGAATAATTCAGCATCTCCGCGATCTTGCTCACCGTCAGCTTGTTCTCTCTGACGAGAGTTCGTGCCGCCTTAAGGCGCGCGGTTTTGTAATAATCGGAAAGAGTGCGTCCCGTCGTGCTTTTGAAAAGTGCGGAAAGATAGCTGTAATTATATCCCGTTATCTCGGACACGTCGGTCAGGGCCTTCATGCTGAAAATATGAGTATCTATGTAATTCATTATGCGGTAGCAGAACGTCTCGCTGTTCGTCGTATCTGCATGCATAACGGCGCTCTTCTTCTCCCCGTACACACGTATCAGGCGGATGATTATCTCGTCGAGAATATTCGTCAGAAGTCGCTTCGAAAGAGGCGCTGTGCCATCACATAGCTCGTTTATCCCCGCTTCAACGAGCTTCTCTATACGGTGATTTCTGATAAGTCGGTCAGACGGATCCTTGAAGAGCGCAGTAATGCCGTCAAGCTCCTCCTTTATTATCGGATCGTCGGAATTAAAAGCGAAGAAATCATAGCGAAGCGGCTCGCTCCTATCGGACACTATCCTATGTGTTTCCGCAGGAAATGAAACTACGATGTCGCCCTCCCTGACGGGAATATCGGCTCCTCTTACTCCAACCGTACCGCGTCCGCCCGTTACGACGGTGAGCTCGAAAAAGTCGGTCTGAAAATGCTCGGGGCATTCAGATGCGCCCTTGCAGTATATCCTGCCCATTTGTATAAGATGCGTGCTTCCGAAGCGCAGCGGATTTTGCGGATAGAAGTTATTTATGTGATAAAAATTTTCCATAGTATGCCTTTCGTTTACTCGCCGTTAATTTTATTGTATCTCAAATAGCAAGTGCCGTCAAGTAAAATGTTAAACAAAAACCGCCATTTTTATTTAAAATACAAAATAATGCTAAATTAAAACAAACTCATACTATTTACATATCAAGTCATAAGATCTATAATTTAACCGTAAATATTTTTTTGGAGGAACACCAAATGAAAACAGTTGCAGTTATCGGATGCGGAAGGATCGCAAAGGGCGCGCATTTCCCCGCCCTCGACACTCTCGACGACGTTCGCATCAAATATGCTTGCGATCTCATCCTCGAAAAAGCAGAGGCAATGAAGGAAGCACATCCCAAGATCGAAAACGTGATTACCGATTACAAAATAGCTCTTGACGATCCCGAGGTCGATGCGGTATTCGTTCTGACTCCAAACTACGCGCACTACACCGTCTCAATGGATGCGCTCAAGGCAGGCAAGCACGTTATGTGCGAGAAGCCCATCACTGTAAACTACGCCCTCTCCTGCGAGATGGCAGAGGAAGCAAACAAGCGGGGGCTTATGCTCAATATCGGCGTTTGCAACCGTTATCACAAGTCGGTAGAGATGCTTCACGATTACGTAAAGGAAGGTAAATTCGGCAAGCTTTACCACGTTTACGCCTCCTTCCGCGGCTTCAGAAATATTCCCGGTCTCGGCGGCGCGTTTACGACCAAAGCGCAGTCGGGCGGCGGCGTTCTTATCGACTGGGGAGTACATTTTCTCGACCTCATTCTTTACGTCCTCGGCGGTGCAAAGCTCGTCGACGTTACCTGCGACGCTTACTGCGAGATGGCTAAGGACATGAAGGCATATAAGTACAACGGCTCGATGTGGGCAGAGGAGACCTCCGACATCGAAAACGGTGTAAACGACGTTGACGATTTCATTTCCGGCTACATACGCACCGACAAGGCGAGCATTTCCTTCAACGGTGCGTGGGCGCAGAATATCGGTGAAAGCGAAATGTTTATCGACTTCCTCGGTGACAAGGGCGGCGCGCGCCTTATCTACGGTAATCATTTCACATTCTGGTCGGCTGACACTCTTGAAAGCGTCACCCCCGAATACGATATTCCCAATATGTACGTTCTTGAGGACAAGGACTTCCTTTCCTCCATTGACAGCGGCGTGAAAAACAAGAACAACATCGACTACATTCTCGAAAGCGCTAAGCTTCTCGACTACCTATATCAGTCTGCTGAAAAGAAAGGCGAGATAAAGCTCTGATGAAAAAGATCGGATTTATAGATTACTACCTGAGCGAATGGCATGCGAACAACTATCCTGTCTGGATAAAGGAAATATGCGAAAAAACAGGTGATGAATATTCCGTAGCTTACGCATGGGCGGAGCTTGATATTTCTCCCGTTGACGGAAGAAGCACCGATGAGTGGTGCAAAGAATTCGGTGCGGAAAGATGTTCAAGCATCGAGGAGCTGTGCGAAAAGTCCGATTTCATCGTCATTCTCGCTCCTTCAAATCCAGAAAAGCATCTCGGGTACGTCCGTGAGGCCTTCAAGTGCGGCAAGCCGACCTACGTTGATAAGACCTTCTCGCCAAACTATTCGGATGCCGCCGAAATGTTTGAAATTGCAAAGAAGTATAATACCCCCTTCTTTTCGACCTCGGCTCTCCGTTACGCTACCGAGCTTGATTCCGTAGGAAGCCCTAACCTTTTCGAAACCTGGGGCGGCGGCAGAAGCTTCAACGAATATTCGGTTCATCAGATCGAAATGGTTGTCAAGACTGCAAGGTCAAAATGTATATCGACCAAGGCGGAAACGCTCGAAAACGGTTTCAAGTTCTACCTTGAATTCGAAAACGGCAAAAGAGCCGAGATAAACTATGATCCGAGCAACTCCTTCGCGGTTTCGGCAGACGGAAATAAGCAGTCAGTCTCCTCACCCTTCTTCAAGCTGCTTATTGCAGATATTCTTCGTTTTTTCAATACGAAAAAGGCGTCATTCAATACCGAAGAGACTCTTGAGGTCATGAGAATAAGAGAAGAGCTGCTTTCGCAGATAACGGAATAACAAATAAATATCCCCCCGCATAGCGGGGGGTGTTTCATTTTCGGACGTAGCCCTAATCCTTGTGGCTGCGCACAAGTGCGCTTTAGTCCCACCTGCCAGCCACGCATTTGTTACTTGCTACCCGTAAACGGGTTTCGATCTTGGCCTCCCTTGTGTAAAGGGAGGTGGCATTTGCAGAGCAAATGACGGAGGGATTGTATATAAGCTTTTCTAACTTCTTACAATCCCTCAGTCAGCTTCGCTGACAGCTCCCTTT
>JAZNXR010000077.1:0-32759 GCA_045593985.1 Eubacteriales bacterium | reverse complement strand
GAAAGGCCCTTCCGAAAATATAGTCCAAATCTTCGCAAAGGCACCGCTTTGCTCGATTTCTCCTTATTTTCGTGACGAAACGCAGAAAAACGATACTCAATCGTTTTTCCCCGTTTCACCCCTGACTCCGGGCAACTCGGATTCGAGTGAGGTTCAAGCCCCTCCACTCCGCCGAAGGCGGAATCAAAAGAAAAAACCATCCATTCGGATGGTTTTTCTGTAGGTGGCGGGGAGGGGACTTGAACCTCCTGACCTCCGGGTTATGAGCCCGACGAGCTACCAACTGCTCTACCCCGCGATATATGTTGTTGAAAGAGAATTGGTGCCGGAAACCGGGCTCGAACCGGTACGATACTTTCGTATCACAGGATTTTAAGTCCCGGGCGTCTGCCAATTCCGCCACTCCGGCGTTTATCTTGCAACATTGCATATTATATCATCATTACAGCGCTTTGTCAATAGCTTTTTGATTTTTTCATTCAAATCTTTTCGACAAGTTTTTTAAACGGATTCCAGAACGGCGACGCTTCCACCTTTGCGTAACGTCCTTTTATCTCGAATTTGTCCCTCGTTACTGCTGCAAATCCTATATTTTTATACTCACCTTTTATCAGCATATACTGCTTCAAATAGCCTTCGAGCGTCATTCCGCACTTTTCGGCGACTCGCAGACTTGCGTTATTACCCTCGATAAAATGGATCTCTACACGGTTGGCATTCAGCTCGGCGAACGCAAATTCGGTCACGGCGCTTACCGCCTCCGTTGCAATTCCCTGCCCCCAGAAATCCGGATTTAAAACGTATCCGACCTCAATGCGACCGTGCTCGAAATCAAACGACGTAAATCCGCAAGTGCCTATCATTTTTCCGCTATCCTTAAGCGCTATCGCCCAATCAAAATAGTCGCCGCGCTTATATGCATCGGATACGTATGAAAGATATTCGTATGTATGCTGCTCACTTTCGTGCTCTTGCCACAAAAGATACTTCGTAACGATAGGACGACGGGCATAATCGTACATATCTTCACTATCGTAAACCGTCATTTTGCGCAGCAAAAGGCGTTCCGTGCGAAGCGTTGGCATTTTTTTAAGTATCTTAAGAATCTTTCCCTTTTTCATTGCGGCGTTACCTTTCTTATCGTTTCTACATTTTACTCCATTATGCATCCTTTGTCAAGGTCGCACTCGATTATTGCTTTTGCATATAGTGATTATAGCAAGTTAAATGAAAGGACTGATCAAATATGCTGACGGCAATGTCGGCTCTTCACCGCGGCGAAAGCGGAACGATAAAGCTCATAGGGCACAAAGGAAACATGCGGCGGCGACTTATTGACATCGGATTTAATATCGGAGAACGTGTAACGCTTCTTGCAAAGGCTCCGCTTGGAGATCCAAGCGCTTTTTTGATAAAGGGCTCTGTAATTGCTTTGCGCCGCTCCGATGCCAAGCTTATAACGATTATAACGGAGGATGAAAATGGGACTGACCGTAAATAGTGTCGGAAAGGGCGCTTTTGATCAAAAATCTGCTCCGCTTGAAGGAAAAATCGTGCTTATGAGCGGAAATCCCAATGTTGGAAAAAGCACGCTTTTCAATTCCCTTACGGGACTGCATCAGCACACGGGAAACTGGACGGGAAAGACCGTCTCGCTTGCGTCGGGAAAGGTGAAATACGGGAAAGCAGACATCACGCTTATCGACCTTCCGGGCTGCTTTTCACTAAACAGCCGATCCGAGGAGGAACGTGTCGCGCGTGACTGCATTTACTTTGAAAAATATGATAATAACGTCGTAGTTTGCGACGCTTCATGCTTATCACGACACCTGTATCTTGCGCTGCAAATTTGCGAGATTTGCCCAAATACCGTAATATGCGTGAACCTCGCAGACGAGTCGAAAAAGCGCGGAATTTTCGTAGACATCGTGCTGCTTTCAAGGCTTCTTAACCGTCCCTGTATTCTCACCAGCGCAAAGAAAAAGAGCGACTGCAAAAGAATACTTTCAATACTTGACGAGAAACAAAAAACGACCTTGATCGATTACGGCGAGACTATTGAAAATTACATCGAGGACATTTTTTCCTTCGTCATTGGCTCAGGTGTTTCCCGCCGGGATGCTCGGATTTTTGCTCTTCGGCTACTCGACAGCAACGATGAGTTTTGCCTACGGCTAAAGGAAAAATTATCGATTCCCGATGAAGCTTATAACGAGGCAAAAGGCTTCGCTTCAAGCTTTATTCAGCTACACTACGGCGAAAGTGACCTCGTTTGCGACGAGATATCGAGCGCAATAATAAAGACCGCCGATCGGATATCGAGCCAATGCGTTAAGCAGGAAAAAAGACGCAAATCCTCACTTCCCCTTTCCGACCGAATTCTTATCGGAAGGCTCAGCGCATTTCCAATAATGCTTCTGCTTCTTTTCTTTATTTTGTGGCTGACGGTCAAGGGGGCAAATTACCCTTCGAATTTACTGCGAGCGATGTTCAACGAGCTTGAAGCTCTTACGGAAATCGGGCTTAAAAAAATCGGCGCGCCTCACTTGATCTACGCTCCGATTTGCGAAGGAATTATAAGAGTAACGGGTTGGGTTGTATCGGTAATGCTACCGCCTATGGCGATATTTTTCCCGCTTTTTACCATTCTTGAGGATATTGGGTATCTTCCCAGAATAGCCTTCAATCTCGACCGATGCTTTTCCTGCACTCACGCCTGCGGAAAGCAGGCACTCACAATGTGCATGGGGCTGGGATGTAACGCCGCAGGCGTTGTCGGGTGCCGTATAATAGATTCTCCACGTGAGCGCGATATTGCACTTCTGACCAATTCATTCATGCCATGTAACGGCAGATTTCCGATGCTTATAACGGTAATCAGCATATTTTTCGCTTCAAGCGGAATACTGACCGCCACAGCGCTGACGGGAATCCTGGCGCTTTCCGTCATAGTTACTCTAATCACGTCATACATCCTCTCCAAAACCGCGCTTAAAGGCACCCCTTCATCCTTTACGCTTGAGCTTCCTCCATTCAGGCTTCCAAATATATGGCAGGTCATAACCAGATCGATATTTGACCGCACTCTTTTCGTCCTCGGCAGAGCCATTTCGGTTGCCGCACCGACCGGACTTTTGATTTGGCTTATCGCAAACATAAATATAGGTGACACTTCAATTCTTGCACAAGGCACAAGGCTTCTCGATCCCATCGGGCGCTTTATCGGTCTTGACGGCGTTATTCTTCTCGGATTCATTCTCGGACTGCCCGCAAACGAGATTGTCGTTCCGATAATAATTATGGCGTATACGATGAGCGGCTCGATTACCGATTACGCAAGCATTTCGGAGCTGAAAACGCTGTTCGTGTCAAACGGCTGGACGATAGTCACGGCAGTTAATTTCATAATCTTCACAGTCTTTCACTGGCCCTGCTCGACCACCCTCCTAACGGTGAAGAAGGAAACCGGCAGCATCAAAAAAACTCTCGCAGCATTCTTTTTGCCAACCTGTATAGGCGTTCTGTTGTGTCTGATCTCAAGACTAATTTCTGCAGTAATATAACGGACTTCTCACTTGGGATTCCTTATTGCATTGTAGGACATTTCATGTTATAATACTGACATCAGAGGCTAACAGGACAATATAATAATGAATATCATTAAATCAATAAAAAATCTGACAAAATTCGAGCTAATCACTTGGCTTGGCTCGCTCTCGGTAATTATAATATCAGCTCTTGCCTTTCCGAATCAGTATTGGCTTTCGGTGCTGACCTCCCTGATCGGCGCAACTGCCCTAATTTTCGTTGCAAAGGGAGATCCGATCGGTCAGCTTGTTACGATAATTTTCGCAGTCTTTTACGGCGCAATATCCTTAAAATTCCGATATTACGGCGAGATGATAACTTACCTTTTCATGACTGCTCCGTCGGCACTTTGGGCGCTTGTTACCTGGCTTCGAAATCCCTATGCCGAGCGCCAGGTCAAGGTCGCTTCGATGAATCTGAAAAAATGGATATTACTGATCATATCGTCTATCGGAGTTACGGCGGTCATGGGCGTGGTGCTTGCCTATTTTGATACGCCAAATCTAATAGTAAGCACGATTTCAGTCACAACAAGCTTTATAGCTTCGATGCTGACGGTAATGCGAAGCCCCTATTATGCACTCTTCTATTCCTTGAATGACATTGTGCTGATCGTCCTCTGGACGCTCGCTACAATAACCGATATCGGCTATCTGCCAATGACACTCTGCTTCGTAATCTTCCTCGTTAACGATATTTACGGCTTTGTGAATTGGAAAAGAATGAAAAGGGATCAAAGATAGGAATAATCCAAAAAAAGAAGCCCCGAGGGGCTTCTTTTTGCCTTCCAATACGGAATGATAAAAGGACATTTCCTTTTATATGATATTGCGTCACAATTCCCTTTAAGCCGTTTGAGATACAATAAATAAAAGAACCCCTGCATACAGATGCAGGGGCGAATTTCCCATTGTATTATGTTAAAATCAAGGCCAATCGGTTCTTCGCTTCAACTCCTGTTCAATGGCGTCAATTTCTTCACTATCGTACAAGTCCTTATATTCCTTCCAAACCAATGCTAATTCACGAGTATCAAGCTTCGAAATTTCGTGCATGAATTCTTCGAGTTCTTCACTTGTTTCTTCTGATTCGTCAACTACATCGTCTGCTTCCAACTCGGCATTTTCCTCGTTTTCTAAATCCTCATAATTCTTTCCCGCCTCAAACAGCATAATGTTTGCAGCAACTCTTGTGTTATGTACAACGTGAGCTTTCGCTGATACGAGTATAGACAGCGTTCTCATTATAGCTCTGATAATTAAGCCGATAAGAAGGCAAAGAACAAACGAACCGACACCAACCGCAAAAAGTATTAGATTAAGGCTGTCATATTGAAACTGCCCTGCCGAAATAGCCAGTATAATAAAAACTACTATTCCAATTATCAGGTGAATCTTGAAGAACAAGTCGCCTCTGTTATACAAGCTTTCACTCCATTTTTGAAGATTCAAGCTCGTTTCATCTAAACGATAGCATTCCTTAAAGGTTTTCGGCTTTTTTGTTAACATATTGACCTCCGATGTATAAAAACTTATTGCCTTCTGACAGAATTATTATACCACCAAAAGTCCAAAATGTAAACCGTTATTGAAAAAAAGCCCCGAGGGGCTTCTTTTCTGTTAGGAATACATTCCGTTTGCCTTCATATAGGCGTAGATCTTCTCGCCGTGCTGCTGCTCTTCAGCCTGGATGTGGTTGAGCATTCTTCTTGCCTTCGGATCGGTAAACTCGAAGATTCCCGTGTTGTATACCGACGAAACGTGCTTCTCCGACGAAAGCATATCCCTGCATAAAAACTCGTCGCATTTTTTGCTCGTATCATCGCAGTAGCCGGCACAACCGCAGAAGCAGTTGTCTGCGCTGATGCCTGACGGCGCACTCGGCACTGTGCCGCCCATCATTTCGTTTATCGTCACAAGGTGACTTCTCTCGGCATCGGCGATCGAGGTGAATAGATTTTTCAGCTCTGTGCTGCAAGCACTGCAAGCATACTTTTCATATTTTTCAATGCAAAGCAGCTCCTGGTCACGCATGTCCTTTAGTAAATCGGTTTCCTTTTGTGTCAAGGTCATTTTTCGTTCTCCTTTTTCTTTTTTTGTACTTATATTGTTGCCCTGTCCGCATGCGATATTCATTTTTCGCCACCAGAAAAGAAAATTTGATTTTACTATTGATTTTTGTTTATTGATGTGTTATAATAACGAGGTCGTGAGCATCATCGGTCACGGCATATAAAAATGTATAGTGTGTATCAGTAAGAGGTATTTCGCCTTGCTCCGTAAATATGATGCACACATGTGCATCATATTTACGGAGAGGTATCGAAGTGGTCATAACGGGGCTGACTCGAAATCAGTTTGTGCGAAAGCACACGAGGGTTCGAATCCCTCCCTCTCCGCCAAAAAAGAACGACTCAAAGAGTCGTTCTTTTTTTATCCATTGCGAAAGCAATGGTATATCATCACGCGGCACGCGTGCATCTCATCACCGAAGGTGTATATCATCAGCCGTAGGCTATATTGTGCTTTCGCAATGATGATATACAATTCCTGCGGAATTGATGATATACACGGCTTTCGCCGTGATTTATGCAAGACCTTGTAAAGCAAAAACATTTTATAACCTGCCAAGACATTGACACATTCCAAAGCACATGATAAAATAAGACAGTATTACACTGCTTAAACGAGGTATTAAATGACCAAATTATTCGATACCCACGCCCACTATTTTGCTGATAAATTCAACGAGCTTGACGGCGGCGCTGATGCTATATTGTCATCCGAAGAGTTCAGAGAAACCGTCGGTAAGGTTATCTGTGTAGGCTCGGATCCGATTAACGTACATATTTCAACAGATCTTGCAAGAAAATATGACTTTATGTACGCCGCTGTCGGAATTCACCCCGAGGATGCGCAGAACATGTGCAAAAAGACACCCGACGAGGAGATCTACGACTGCGTAGAGTCGCTTATTTCCGATGAAAAAACGAGAGAAGAAAACAAGATCGTCGCCATTGGCGAAATAGGATTCGACCATTTTTGTAAGCCGACGGACAAGCCGCTGCAATACGAATACTTTTTCAAGCAGATGGAGCTTGCAAAGAAATACTGCCTCCCGGTCATCATTCACAACCGCAACGCACACGGCGACACGCTCGATATGCTTCGCCGTTTTGAAGGTGTAACAGGCGTTCTTCACAGCTGCTCTATGAGTGCGGAAATGGTAAAGGAAATAGTCAAGCTAGGATGGTACGTCTCATTTTCCGGCTCTGTGACCTTTGAAAGTGCAGAAAGAGTCCGTACTGCTTGCCGAGCAGTACCTCTTGACAGACTTCTTATCGAAACCGATGCGCCGTACCTTGCACCCGTACCGCATCGCGGCAAGGTAAACCATTCGATCTTCATGAAGGAGATCTGCGCTACCGTCGCCGAATGTCACGGTGTCACTACCGAAGAAATGGCGAGTATTACCTACACAAATGCGTGCAAGCTTTTTAACGTGAAATGAAAGCATAAGCTTTCAAGGGCTGCCAAACGGCGGCTCTTTTTCGACCAACGGTTTTATCTGCGCTCCCTTTTATCTTTCCATTGCAAAACTTGTCGCATTATGATATAATACTTAAGAAATTTCTTTGGAGTTTTATGGACTTTAATGCAGCTACTCTCATCTATAAAAGATTTATTGAAAAAAGCGTTTTATAAAAAAATTATAATACCGTCATAAGCATCGAAAAACGGAGGCACAATATGATAAATTTCAAAAACGACTACAATTTAATTGCACACAATCAAATACTTGAAGCAATGCTTGCTTATAACAGCAGCTCATACGTCGGCTACGGCTTGGACGAGATCAGCGAAAGAGCAAAGCAGGAGATAAAGAAGCACATAAGCGCTGATATTGACATTCACTTTTTGGTCGGCGGAACAAGTGCGAACAAAATCGTGATAGCACACGCACTGCGTCCGTATGAGGCTGTTATCAGCGTTACGACGGGGCATATTTGCGTACACGAAACAGGCGCTATTGAGCAGAACGGACACAAGATCATTGCCGTAGAGGGCGAAAACGGAAAAATCACTCCCGAAAAGATCGAGGAAGCCGTTCGAATCCACGTTGACGAGCATATGGTGCTGCCGAAGATGGTATATATCACGCTTTCAACCGAAATAGGCACTATCTACACCAAAAAAGAACTTATTGAAATTCACCGCGTTTGCAAGAAGCACGGTCTCTATCTATATCTTGACGGTGCGAGATTAGCCGTAGGGCTTGACAAAAGCGATATTACGTTAGATGATCTTGCGACCTACACCGACGTTTTTTACATAGGCGGCACAAAGAACGGCGCGCTTTTGGGCGAGGCTGTCGTTATTTCCTCTGACGAATTGAAGCAGAACTTCCGCTTCAGCATAAAGCAGAACGGTGGCATGTATTCAAAGGGCTTCGTTGCCGGCATTCAGTTCTACGAGCTATTTAAGGACGGATTATATTTCAGGCTCGGTCACAATTCAAACGAAATGGCAGACAAGCTCGCAGAGGGCTTGAAGAAGCGCCACATCAAGCTTGCCTATCCGAATGTCACGAATCAGATATTCGTTGTGTTTGATAACGCTCTGTATGAGAAGCTTTCCGAACAGGTTATGTTTGAGCTTTGGGAGGACAGGGGCGAAACGAAGGTCGTCAGATTGGTAACCAATTTCAATACGTCAAATGACGATATTAACGCCTTTTTCTCCGTTCTCGACAATTTGTTATAATAAAAAAACCTTCGGGATTCCCCGAAGGTTTTTTATTATTCGTTTGCTTTTCTTTTTTTCGTCATTTCATATAGAGCGTAGACAGAAACCAGAAGCTCGGTTATCGGCATAACGCACCATATCGTATTTTTACCAAAAAGCGCAGGAAGCGCAAATACAAGAATACCGCATATAGCGACACCTCGCAAAAGCGATACAACCATAGCGGAACTTGGCTTACCGATCGAGGGGAGATAATACGTCGCAAGGATATTAAGCGGCAAAAGCAGGTATGCAAGGGCATAAATGCGCATAATATCGGGGGCGATTTTAAGCACCTCGTCGGTCGGTGACATGAAGATTTTCACAAACACATTCGGGAAAAGAATCACGGTAGCAGTCCATGCAACGCCGAATATTAAAACCGTCCATAGCGCATATTTTCTCGTTTGGGAAATTCGGTTTTCGAGCTTTGCGCCGAAATTCGCCGACACTATCGGCTGAAGGGCCTGACCGACGCCGTATGACGAGCATTGCACTACTCCGCTCACCTGAACGATAACACCGAATACCGCAAGCGCATTTGCGCCGTAATAATGCATTATCTGGCGGTTAAAGAGCATTGCAATGACTCCCATCGCTATATCTGCAATGAAAGGCGAAAGACCGCTCATAGTCACAAGGCGAGTTTTATGGACGTGACCGAATATTCTATTCAGCTTCAAGGTATTCTTTTTTGTGAAGAAATGCCAAAGCATTATAAGATTCGTTATAAGGCAACCGATAGCGGTAGCAAGTCCCGCGCCGCCGATTCCCATGCCGAGTCCGAAATCAAAAACGAAGAATATATCTCCAAATACATTAAATAATCCGCCGAAAACAACCGCAAAGGTCGCAAGTCCCGGAGCGTTATCGTTACGCAAAAATGCAGCAAGAAACTGGCTGAACGGATAAACGGGGATCATAAACTTGAGGTAGTACATATACTCCTTCGCAATCGGAAGCAAAGCGTCATCAGCTCCGAAAAGTCGAAGAAGCGGCTCTTCAAAAATACAGATTCCGAGCCAACAAATTATCGAAATTACGGTAGTTAAAGCAAAGGATAGTGTAAAATATGCGTTTGCCTTTTCACTTTTTCTTTGCGCCTTGAAAAACGAGTAATTAACGCTTCCCCCGATTCCAATAAGAAGTCCGAGACTGTAAAGAATCGTCCATATCGGCATAACGATAGAAAGCGCCGCCGCACCGTTTGGCCCTGCATATTGTCCTACGGCAGCAGAATCAACTGCTCCGTAGACGCAGCTTATAAGCGCACCGCCGAAGGCGGCGAAAAGATATTTAAAATAGTGGGCTTTAATACTTCCCTTCGTCAAATCCGCCGTCATGACAGCTCCTTATCATCCTCATTGTATTATTTATTAAAATTCTCGCCGTTACGGCGAGACTTCTATATGTTATTGTACCATTTTTGGCATTATATTTCAAGACATTTACGTTAAAATTAAAAGGCTTCCGACGGGAGCTCCGTCGGAAGCTTAATAAACCTTTACGGTGTCGAAACGGTCACGGTGCTTACGGTATCACCGATGACCTCGATATAATACTTTGCATTTCTGCTTGCCCTGAAGGTCAAGGTCTGACTTCCCTGCGCACCGGCTGAAACGCTAACGAGCTTCATTGATGAATCATAGACCTTTACGGTAGCGGAATCACCTTCCGCAACTGTCAGCTTGACGTTCGTTTGCGACGTTTTCGTTATTGTGTAATAAACGGGCGTTTGTTCGTTTGCCGCACTTACCTGCAGGTTCATACCCGTATTCGCATAGATTGCGTTGCTTGTCGAAGTACCAAGCTCTCCCGCCTTCCAGTTATCGGTATCAAACGCAGGATCGACTGCAAGACCGAGAATCGGGTTAGCATAATACTTACTCGGAGCATATCCCTTTTCGGTAATTACCGCTTCCCATTTGCCGGTTTCTGCATTCAGCTTCAGCGTAGTTCTGAATACCGGATAAATATTCGTTCCTATCGGAACGGTCGGCGCTCGGCGTGCGCCGAGATCAACGCTTGTAGTATACAGATAATAGGTATCATCCGAGCCGTCGGGGAAAACGAGCATAAACGCAAGCTCGTTCGTTGCCTCGTTAAGCTCGAAATAGTTTGAGATGCTGTCGTCCTCCCAGAGGTCCATGCTTCCGACCTGGTCGGCGTCACGCCAGAAGATTCCCTTTCGATCGCTGATTATATCATTCAAATAGGAGTTTTTGCCTGTGTTCAGACCGAGATTAACCTTCTGACCGCCCGAAACGTATTCGCCGTTAAGAATTGCGTCTATAAGAGCTATATGGTTTTTACCGTGTGTAGTATCATTCGGAAGGATCTCAGAGCCCTCCCACGGTGCAACTGCGGTAAGAACGTGGACAAGGATAGACTGCGGAGACGAGCCGTAATACTGCCAGTATGCGAAAACGCCCGAATTGGCAACGCCAAACGTCAAAGAGATCAGAAGAAACAAAGAAACGGCAATATAGCTTATCTTCTTCATTTCCGATCACTTCCCTTCGGCATAAGACGCTTTGGCAAGCGGTAAACGGTGAGCGCATCTTCGTTCAGGTCTCCCTTTTCGACCATTACCGTCACGCGCTCATATTCCTTCTTTAAGAACAGTTCATCGATTATCGGAGTTACGATAAGCGTGAACACGAGCAAGAGTATACACAGAATACCCGCAGGAGACTGCATAAAGAAGACGAAGCTTCCGACATTCGGTATTCTCTCGTCCCTGTACATGCTTCTCATCTGACTGTATCTTACGGGGAAAACGTCTGCAAAGGCATTCGCATCACCCTGCATAAGAAAATGTCTTTCGTTCGGATGCTCTTCGTTCGGCTCTTCAATACGAACAACTCTGTGAACGTACAGCGCACCGTTAATGTGCTCGTACACAATTATATCGTAAAGCTCTATCTCATCCTCAGGCGGAAGCTCGTGCAAAACGATAAGGTCGAACATCTGAAGCTGATTATCAAGACCGTGCTTAAAGAGATACTTATTTCCCTCATACTTGACGCACATCGAGGTGCTTGCGACGACCTTCAAAGCGGGAACGCCCTTTACGACGTTGTTACTATTCACTCCGGTCACGATCGCAACGATGCTTGCCGCACACAAAACCAAGCACAAGGCTCCGGTAATTATCTTATCGACAATTCCGTAAACAGCACGCTTTTTCTTTTTATTCAGTTTTTTTAGTACGCTTGCCTTTATCGTTTCATCTTCAAGGCCCGATGTGATTAGTCTTGCTTGCTGTTTACCTATTACGGTAATAAGGAAGGCGAACGCCGAGGTCAGCAACGCAAAAACGAAAATGCAAACGAGAGTTATATAAAGATTATATTCTCTCATAAAAATCTCAAAATGCATAGGTGAACGGGGTTACAGCATCCCGTTCACCTATTTTTTATCGTTATTTAAGTAATTGAACTATACGGGGTGTTATGCAACTTCAACGATGTTGATGTGAATCTGATAATCGCTCAGAACCCTTGAGAACTCATCGTACTCTGCCTTTGTGTCAAGGATAAGCTCCTCACCCTCGTAAAGGATGAGAGCGTCAATGATCTGCTGATAGGAAATGGTAGTAGTCTTGCAAGCCACGCCGCCGTTAAGATCGAAGGTTGCCTTTGTGGGATCAACGGAAATAGCGTCCTTGTCATTGTACTTGCTGTCAGCGTTAATCTTGGTAATGCTGAGAGTTGCCTGCATCTTGATACCGTTGTTTACAACGTCTGCGTCAGCACCTGCTTTGGGAGTAAAGGTGATAGCAATGCTTCCTACACCGGTAAGGCCCGCCTTGTGCTGGGTGTTGATGCCGCTTCCGCTTACGGTGCTCATATCGTCAACGAGAAGAGTAAGTGCGGTAGTATCAGCAGTGATAGTACCCTTTTCTCCGTTATAAGAAACGGTAGCCATACCGATTCTGGGCTGAGCAGTAGCTCCGGTAGCGCCGCCCTGGAAGTAGTTCCATGCTGCGTATACGCCGCCGATTGTAAGAACCAAAGCGAGAGCAATGATCGTAGTTAATTTTTTCATGATAATTCCTCCATAAGAATTAATAATATCTATGACACCATTATAGACCTGTAAACTCGGCTTGTCAAGACATTTTCGGCTTTTTCTTGAAAAATATTTTATTTTAGTAAAGTGCTTTGATATGCAGTTAATTTTGAGCGTGAGAAGAAACGACCTCGTCATTGATCCTCTCAATTCTCTTTGCGAGCGGAGGATGGCTGTATTCAAGAACGACAAGGGCGGGCGATGGAGAAAGATCTGCGAAATTCTCCTTTGCAAGGAGCTTAAGACCGCTGACGAGATGCTCGCCGTAGCCCTCCTTGACCGCCTGATGATCCGCGCGGAATTCAGCTCGGCGGCTGTGCGCATTCATAATCATTCCGGTAAGCGGCTGAACGGTGCCGAGAGCAATTCCTATAAGCAGGAATGCAAATCCGTAGTTGACGCTATCAAATCCGAATGCCGTGCTGAACTGCGTAACGCTTACTGCGCCCCATGCAAGAACCGCCATTATGAGCAGATTTCCGAAATTCATTATCTGTCTCTTAAGCACGTCCTTATGCAGACCGTGACCGAGCTCATGCGCGAAAACTGCGCAGATCTCGTCCGTCGTAAGTGCATTTACAAGGTTATCGTAAAGAACGATCGTTTTCATCTTTCCAAAGCCGGTAAAATATGCGTTGAGCTTCGTCGTGCGGCGAGAGGCATCCATAACCTCGATTGCCTTAACCTTGTATCCGTGCTTGACGAGCAGTCCCATAAGCTTATCCTTAAGCTCGCCCTCTTCAAGGGGAACAAACTTGTTTCCAAGACGGCTGAATATCGGATACAAGAAGCTGAAAATCAATGTGAATACAAATACAGCGCCTGCAAAAAGAAGTATCAACCAATCTCCCATGGTAGTATGAAGCCCTGCAAGCATTGACGCAAGACCTATTCCGAGACCGATCTCGATGATCAGATCACGTATTTTATCGGTTACGAAGGTCTTGACCGACGAACGGTTGAAGCCGTATTTTTCCTCAATCACCATCGTTTCGTAGTAGCTGAATATAGCTCCGATAAGGCTGCTTACGACCGAATCAAGGAGAACAACTGCGATAAGCTGAACGTAGATGCTGCCCGAAAAGAGCGAAGCAAACGCAGCGTAAGCGTGAGTCAAAAGCAAGACAAGCTGACAAACAAACTGTACGGCAGTCGAAACGATTTCAAGACGGCACTGCTCTGCGCTGTATTTTCTCCATTTAAGATAAGTTTCCTCGTCGTAAACGTCTAAAACACATTCCGGTATCGGATTTTTCGCAGAACGGAACTGAAGAATACTTAAATCAAGTCGATAAAGGCTCGACAAAGCGAGCATAGCAATTACAATTATCTTGAATTCCATTTTATTTTCCTCTGTTAAATACGTATTTATCCATTCTCTCAAACGCCTCTTGAATCATTGACAAGGGAGAAGCAAGATTGATTCTTATATGCAGCGTTCCGCCGTGCTGACGTCCGTCCTGCCAATCAACACCGACCTCCCAGCCGAGCTGAAGCAGCTCACAAAGAGTCATGCCGTGCTTTTCGAGCCACTCCTTACAGTCAATAAATATCATATAAGTTCCCTGCGGCTTCGATACCGAAACGCCGTCGAAGTGCTTGTTTATATAATCGCAGGCGTAGTCGATATTCTTTTCAAGCACCGAGCAAAGCTCGTCCACCCATTCAGCACCCTCATCGCTGAAAGCGCCGATATGCGCATACATCGAGAGCATATTCATATTGTTGTAATGCGAAAGGGATGCCTCCTTATTCACACGGTCACGAATAACGCTGTTATAAATGATATGATAAGAGCCGACAAGACCTGCAAGATTAAAGGTCTTTGACGGTGCATAGAGCGCAACCGTATGATTCTTTGCGTAATCGCTTACCGACTGCGACGGAATATGTTTATATCCGGGCATTATAATGTCTGACCAGATCTCGTCGGAAACTACGCTTACCTCGTATTTTTCGAAAAGCTCAAACGCCTTTTCAAGCTCCCATCTCTCCCAGACTCTTCCCGTCGGGTTATGAGGCGAACAGAAAACTGCGGCATGAATCCTTTTATCCTTAAGCTTGCTTTCCATATCGGCGTAATCCATACGCCAAATTCCCTTTTCGTCCTGAACAAGGGGAGAAGAAACTATATTGTATCCTGCATTTTTCAGCGAATTGGTGAATCCCATATAAGTCGGGCTATGTATAAGAACAGAGCCGCCACGGGGGCAGAATGCAGCCATTGCCGACATAAGTCCGCCAAGGACTCCGTTTTCGTAACCGATATCGCATTTCGTGATGCCGTCAACGCCGTTGCGGTTCTTCTGCCATTCGATTATTGAGGTATAATATTCCTCTCTCGGCTCAAAATAGCCGAAAAGCGGATGCTTAAGGCGTTCCTCGATCGCCTTAACAGCGCTCGGAACGGTTGCAAAATTCATATCGGCAACCCACATCGGGATACAGTCGAAGCCCTCACACGGCTTGCATGGAATAAAGGATCCTATGCTGTCGATAGAGATCGCGTCCTTACCGTGTCTGTCGATTATTGAAGTAAAGTCGTATTTCATCATATACTCCCAATCATTTCAATCTTTTGGTAAAATCCGTCATCATCTCGGATATTTTAATATTCTGCGGACAGACACCCTCGCAAGCACGGCAACCTATGCAGGCGGACGGAAGCTTATCCCCGTCGAGGTCGTTTATCTCCGAAGGCACAATATACGCACCTTTTGAATACTTGCTTTCGTTATAAAGGTCAATGATCGTGGGAATATCAAGTCCCTGCGGACAATATTCAGTACAGTAACGGCAAGAAGTACAGGGCAGACGATTTGGAGCCACCAGCTCGTCGGCAATTTCAAGAAGCGTTTTCCGTTCTTTTTCCGAAAGCGGCTTTTCTGTGCCGTAGATATTGATATTATCCTTGATCTGTTCGAGGTTCGACATTCCCGAAAGCGTCATAACGATCTCCGGCACGCTCTGCAAAAATCTGAACGCAAAGCCGTGATTGCTCTCGTCGGGGCGAAGAGCACGGAGCATCTTCTCATATTTTTCGTCAAGCTTTACGAGCTTACCGCCGCGAAGAGGCTCCATTACCCATACGGGAATACCGTATTCCTTCATAAGCTCGATCTTGCCGACAGCATTCTGAAAATGCCAGTCGATATAGTTTATCTGAAGCTGACAGAATTCCATATCGGAGCCGTAGGCCGAAAGAAAACGCTTTAAGGTATTCATATTTCCGTGTGCCGAGAAGCCAAGGTGACGGATTCTGCCGTTTTCCTTTTGCTTCATAAGATAGGAATAGATGCCGTACTTTTCGTCATCGAGATAAGCGTCGATATTATGCTCGCTTACGTTATGGAAAAGGTAGAAATCAAAATAATCGACACGGCATCTTTTTAGCTGTTCTTCGAATATTTCCTCAACCTTATCCCAGGTTTCAGAAGAAAAGCCGGGAAATTTAGTCGCAAGATAAAAGCTGTCACGGGGATATTTCTCAAGCACCTCACCCATAACGCTTTCGGATTTACCGCCGTGATAAACCCACGCGGTATCGAAATAATTTACGCCGTTACTCACGGCATACTCAACCATTTCGGCAGTTGCTGCCACGTTTACCGTGCCGTCCTCGCAGGTTGGCAGACGCATACAGCCCATACCGAGGGCAGATAGATTCAGCTCTTTGAATTTCTTATATATCATGTTATAACCTCTCAAAGATTAAATTTTCATAACGTTAAAAATGCATCTGCTTCCGAGCGTCTTATTGCATCCGCCGCAAGCTCGGCATTTTGAGCGTGTTGAAGCGCCCTCAAGGAATTTTCTCGGAAGATCGCTTTCGCATATCAGCGCACGGCAAAGCCCGAATGCGCTGATGCCATGCTCGGCATTAAGCCTTTCCATTTCGCCGATATCTCTATTGTTGCCCGTAAGAATTATAGGGCAGGAAATTTCGCTGATTATCGGCTCAACAAGCGGAAGATATATCGAATCGGAACGCATATCCTCTTCAAGCTCACTTCCCTCTCCGAGAAGCTCAATAGAATCAAGTCGGGAGGAAATAAGCCTCACAACCGCCCTACATTCCTCCGTATCAAATTCTTCTCCCTTATGCCAAAAGCTGAGCTTGGCAGAAACGTGAAGCTCCGGGGCGGCCCTTCTTATCTCGGAAATTATGTCAAGTACGATGCGGCATCTGTTTTCTGTACTGCCGCCATAGCTGTCGGCTCGGTGATTGTAGTTCGGATCGAGAATTCTGCTGAGAAGCCAGGAATAAGCAAGATGAAGCTGAATTCCGTCAAAGCCCGCCCTCTGCGCCCTTAATGCGCCGTCACGAAAATAGTTAACGGACTTTAAAAAATCGTCCTCCGTCATCAGATTTTCGCCGATCATATCGCCGTTTTCACGGGTGTAACGGTTTATATTAAGCTGACACAGTATCCTTGCGCCCCTCTCATGCACGAGATCAGTCAAAGCCTTATAATCGGGAATAACGTCATCGCTGACGAGCCGCATATTTCCCTTTAAGCCGATATCGTAAGGACAAACATCGGTAAGTCCCGTGACGATCAACCCAACGCCGCCATCGGCAAGCTCTTTATAAATTTCATAAATCTCACTCGGGATTCTGCCTTCATCCGAGCAAAGCCCTTCCCATGTTGCAGAACGAACGAGTCGGTTTCTTAGCTTCAGCCTTCCAAGCGAGGCGGATTCTGTTACTGCCATTCGTTCCCTCCTGTACTTATACTAATATAATTATACTATCTCTTTATTCGAAAGGCAATAGTTTACCCGACTTTTCTTGACAGAGAGGCATTTTTCAGCTATAATTATGAGGTAAAATTATTCTTTGGAGATAAAATGGGAAACTTTTTTGACGAATATAAGGCGCTCGACCGTCTTTGCAAGGATATCCTCGAAAGCGAAAACGGCGTAACGGAATATATAGAGCGAATGGAGCGCGAGGAGCGCGGAAGAATGATAGTCGCCGACTGGGACCGTGACTATAAGAGGCTGAAAAGCATGCGCTATCTTCGCAACAAAATCGCCCACGAGGACGGAATTAAGGAGGAGGACATCTGCTCTCCCTCCGACACAAGCTGGGTAATGCAGTTTCAGGATAGAATTATGGCGGAGGAGGATCCCCTCACCGTTCTTTATAACTTCGACAGACGAGAAGAAGAAAGCTTAAAAAAGCCGCCGAAAACAAAAAAGGAAGCGGAAGATCGGACGGATGATCCCGATCCTACACCGAAAAAGCCGACAAAGCCGAGAAAAAAGAAGCCAACCCCGACAGAGCCTAAGCAGGAAGATACGGTCATAAAGCCTCGTATCGACTTTATTAACGCTCTTGCGGCAATTCTGCTCCTTATCGGAGTCACCGTCGCAATTATCGCAAGCTGTGTATAAAAGCAGCTTGCGATTGTATTATAATTCAAGAGGCAGATTATGAAGATTGATAAATGGTTAAAAAACAATACGAAATCTCTTCTCGGTAAGACGGTTGCGATCACAGGCTCGACAGGCGGCCTCGGCAAAGAGCTGTGTTCTTATTTGGCTCAGCTTGGCGCGCGTCTTATTCTCGTTGACAGAAGCCCTGCTCGCTCCGAAGCGCACGCAAAGGAGCTTCGTGATAATTACGGAGCTACTGTTTCGCTCATACAGTGTGACCTGCAAAGCCGTGATTCGGTTATCAAGGCAACTGCCGAGCTTATAAAGGCAGAGCCTGATATTTTCATTCACAATGCAGGCGCATACAGCATACCGAGAGAAATCTGCGACACGGGCTACGGAAATGTTTTTCAGATAAATTTTCTCTCTCCCTATTACATGATAAAAGAGCTTTTGCCGACGCTTCGTTCAAAAAAAGGCAGAGTCGTTGCCGTCGGAAGCATTGCGCATAATTATTCAAAGTCAGACATAAACGATATCGACTTTAAGACACGAAAGGCGTCAAGCAAGCTTTACGGGAACGCAAAACGGTTTCTGATGTTTTCCCTCTATTCCCTTTTTGAAAACGAAAGAGATGCTACCCTCTCGATAGTTCATCCGGGAATTACCTTCACGAACATAACCGCGCACTATCCCAAGATCATTTTCGCAATAATCAAGCACCCGATGAAGATAATCTTTATGAAGCCGAAAAAGGCGGCACTCTCCCTTCTTCGCGGCGTTTTCGAAGCGACCGAAAAAAACACCTGGATCGGACCTTCTGTCTTTAACATTTGGGGATATCCTTCAAAAAAGGTGCTGAAAACCTGCAAAAATGACGAAATTGAGTTGATTTATTCGGAGGCAGAACGTGCCTGTCGAAAAATGTATATTGAAAATTGACAACCTCGCTCATTTGTGATATAATTTTTCTGTATTACTTTAAATTTGTACGGAGACAAATATGACAGAGGAAAAGGCTAAAAAGCCAAATTATTTAAAAAAAGCATACCTCTATTTGATAGAGCATCCCGCCACGCTCATTTTCGTGCTTTCCTATTCTCTTACCTTTATAAACGAATCGTTTAACCGACATTCCGTATGGGAAGCGGTTGTATTTGAATTTACAAAGCCGCTTCTTTTCTTGATAAACATGTCGATAATTGCGCTGACGCTTGCCCCTGCGCTCTTATCAAAGAAGCGTAATTATTGGCTGGCAACGATTTCGGTTGTTTGGTTTGGACTCGGACTTACGAACTTTATTGTGCTTTTCTTCCGAATCAGCCCATTCTCGGCAATGGACTTTTCGCTCGTGTTGAGCATTTTCCCGATTCTCCCCGTTTATCTCGGCTGGGTTGGGCTTATTGCATGCTTTGCGCTCCTTTTCGGCGCAATAGTCAGCGTTATTGTTGCTTGGTTTAAGGCAAAGAAGATCAAGATAAATTATACCCGCGCAGTAATTACCCTGCTTGTTATAGTTATTGTTGCTACCGTCTTTATCGGCGGCGGATCGCTAATCGGCATAATTCCCGACCACTTCTCCTCCCTCCGCAATGCATACGAGGATTGCGGCTTCAACCTTTGCTTCAGCATCAGCTTCGACCACGGCGTATCTAAGCCGAAGGAATATGAGGATAACATTGATGATGTAATCAGCTTTTTAGATAACGGAAACAGCGGCTTTGCTCAGCCGGAAAAGACTCCTAACATCATCTTCGTTCAGCTCGAATCCTTCTATGATCTCAAGCTTCTTTCGGGCTTTGAATTTTCCGAGGATCCCTGCCCGATATTCACGGAGCTGAAAAACAGCTGCTCCTCCGGAATTCTCACAGTCCCTTCAATAGGCGCCGGAACCGTAAACACCGAATTTGAGATTCTTACCGGAATGTCGGTGCTGAATTTCCAGCCGGGCGAATATCCTTACAGAACCTTCCTTTTGGAGCACACGACGGAAAGCGTACCGCATCTTCTCAAGAAGTACGGCTATTCCAGCCACGCAGTACATAATTATAAGGCAACCTTCTACGACAGACACAAGGCATTTTCCTCGCTTGGATTCGACACCTTCACATCCAAGGAATATATGAATCTTCACGGCGAAAATCTCGCACACTGGGAAAAGGACTCGGTTCTTACCAAGAACGTAATAGAGGCCTTAATGTCAACTGAAGGAGTTGACTTTGTTCAGTGCATCACCGTACAGGGACACGGAAAATATCCGATTGCTTCCTATGAAGGCGAGGACATCGAAAGGATCAGGGCAACCTCGCTTCCCTCAAACGCAAACAGCCACTCCTACACCTATTACGCTAACCAGCTTCATGATACCGATGAATTTATCGGCGACCTTATCGAAAGCGTAGAGGAGTTCTCGGAGGAAAACGGCGAAGAAACGGTTATCGTATTCTATAGTGACCATATCCCCAATCTCGGCTTTGAAGAAAACTGGCTGCCAAACGGCATGACTCTTTACGACACCGAATACGTCATCTACCGCACCGACGGCGCGGAAGAGGATGATAAAAACCTCACCTCTTATCAGCTCCACTCTGAGATATTCAGCCTTCTCGGATTTGATGGCGGATACTTCACGAAGCTCCACCAGAAGCGTGCAGAGCTTTCCGAAGGTGACTATCAGCATTATCTGCATTGCCTGCAATACGATATCGTAGAGGATAACGCAAAGAACACCTATGGCGGAAAGGTTCCGTACAAAGCAACAAAGGTCAAATTCGGCGTAATTGATATAACGATTACCGACATTTACGTATTCGGCGAGCATATCTACGTCAAGGGAACCGGCTTCACACAGGCGAGCCGGATTTACGTAAACGGAACGAGTGAGACAACCGAGTTTATTGATGATGACACCCTCATTCTTTCGGGCGTTGATCTTAATAACGGTGATAAGATTAAAGTCGCACAAATGGCAGACATATTTACTCCCGCACTCAGCTCAACCGATAATTTTATTTACAGCGAAAAGACACCCGAAGAACAAGAATAATAAAAAAAGACCGCCTCCGTTTGGAGGCAGTCTTTTTTATTTGCTTTCGCCCTCTGTCGAGGTGTTTTTCTCAATATCGAGAAGCTCACAAGGATCGACAGGCTCGCCCTTTAAGACAAGCTCAAAGTGAAGATGCGGCTCGTCGGCAATTTCGATTATTGCGCTTTCGCCAATGCTTCCAATAACGTCACCGGCAGCAATTTCCTTACCGACCTTGATTCCGCTTGCAAGCTCCGAAGAAAGATTTTTATAAATCGAAACCAATCCGTCTCCATGGTCAATAGTAACGGCAACTCCCATAAAGGGATCGTTTCCGACTTCCGTTATAACTCCGTCAGCGATCGAAACGACCTCGCTTCCAAGCTCGCCTTCAATATCAAGACCGCAGTGAACTCGGTAATCATTCATCGTTGCGGAATAAACCGCAGAAAGAAGGTCGTGCTCCTTGATTACCGTACCGTCTACCGGCATTAAAAGCGTTTCGCTTGTCCAATCCTTTTCAGGCTTTGCCGTCGGTGTATCGTCGGTCGCAGGCGGCTCGGTTTGAAGCGGCGGCTCGGTTATAATAGGTCTGTCGCTCGGCGTCGGAGACGGAAGCTGCTCGCCCGTAGGCAGAGGAAGCTTCGATTTTGATGCCTCCTTTGAGCTTCCAAAGAAGGTATAAACGGTAACACAAAGTATTGTTACCGCCATAAGGGTAAGTCCAATGTAGAGAACTCGCCCAATAAGGGTTCTTTTTTGACTGTAATTCACTTTAAAATCTTCCTTTCAAGATATTTTTTGCCCTACCGTTATTCTTGCCGACTTTAATCGTTTTATTCAGCAAGATAAAAATATCGCAAAAGGAAAACCGACGGTTTCCCGTCGGTTTTTATATTATTTTTCGGTGATCGTAATAAGATCGTACATAAGAGCGATCTTGTCACGAACGGGGGGATTCGTTCCCGGCTCAAGACAGCAAGCCGTTCCGTAAGCACACGCCATCTTTACGCAATGCTCAAGAGTCGGATTTTCAGCATAGCCTGCAATAAAGCCCGCTACCGTGCTGTCTCCTGCGCCAACGGTCGAAAGACTCGTTATCGTCGGAAGCTCAACGGTACATTTTCCAAGCTCGCCGCAGTATACTGCGCCACGGTTGCCCATGGAGATCAGAACGTGCTTGATTCCTCTGTTGTGAAGCTCGCTTGCCGCCTTAATAGCAACGTCCTTTTCGTGGCAGGGATATCCAACGAGCGCCTGAATTTCCTTTTCATTCGGCTTGATAAACCAAGGCGCGATCTTTAACACGTCCGCAAGACCTATCGACTTCGTATCAAGGGCAACCATATCGGTTATGGTCTTAAGCTCCTCAACGAATTTCACGGTATATTCAATCGGAATTCCCTCGGGGAAGCGTCCGCAGCAAGCAATTATATCTTCGGGAGTAGCTTCCTTCTTAAGCGTTGCGAGGATATAGTCAAGCGTTTCGGGGTTTGCCGAGAAGTTGTTCATGACAATTCTCGTTTCGTTTCCGCCGCCGTCGATAAGAGTTACGTTTTCTCTCATTCTGCCTTCCGTATAGAACAGGCGAGTCGGGATCTGAGCAGCCGTCATGCCTTCGATAAAGGGCTGGCAGTTTTCGTGACCGAGAAGAAGATAAGCTCTCGTGTCAAATCCGCAGCCAAGCAGCGCACGGGATACGTTTACGCCCTTACCACCGGTAAAAACGGTAACGCTCGACGCCTGATTTTCCTCATTTCGCTTTAGGTTAGGAACGTTATAGAATATGTCATAAACGGGGTTAAGTGTGATGGTAAAAATTTTCATAGGACAATCCTCTTAAATTAAAGATTGGAATCGGTCAGCTTTTGAACCACCGAAAGGTTGTACAGAGATACATTTGACGGACACGGCAAGCCTATCGTGCTTTTTCCCGTTATCGTTTTAAAGATAACGCAAGCGGCAAGATAGCTTCCCGTGCTTGACGGATGATATCCGTCATTTGCGTTTATCAATCTCGTTATGTAATCGGAGCTCTTTATTTGACCGAACATTTCTCCGACGGGAGCAACCGTTGCCCCACTCTCGGAAGCGGCTCTGTCATACGCCTTTTTAAGCCTTGAAGCCATTTCGGTATAGCTCATTCCGGTGCTTGCAAGCTTTTCACCGTCCTCGGCATAAGCCCAGGTCTGATACAGTATGACCTTTGCGCCGACCTGCGAAATAATCTGGGAAAGGCGCTTAACCGCGCTAACAAAGCCGTCCTCGTCGGTACAGGGAAGCAAGCTCTGCTCCTGAAGAACGACATAGTCCCATTCGCAAGACACGATCTTACTGATAACCAGTCTGCCCACCTCGGTCATCTCGTCGCAATACTGCGACAAAGAATAACCGCCGTACGCAACCGACTCAACACGCGAGTCAGAATCGACGGTCTTCGCCATGTTGAGAAAGGTATAAGGCATATCGTTAAAATACGTAAAGCTGTTTCCTATAAACAATACCTGCATAATCATACCTCATTGTGCAAAAACGATTATACGAATACGAAAATAAAGCCACACCAATATAGGATATTTTATCATAGTGAAACAAAATTGTCAATAAAATCAGCCTATTTTTATGCAGTTATTTGTATTTCAACCCAACATCGCTCTTTTATTCGCATTATCTACACAATTTGGCATAATTACAAATCGCATTTTGTCATTATCGCGGTTGACAAAACCGCTTTTTTTCAATATAATAGTATATTATATGACAAATGAAAAGTTTAAATATAAAACAGGAGCAATAAAGTGAGTAACAATACCGTTAAAACAGTAAAATTTGGAGGAAGCTCGCTTGCCAGTGCGGAGCAATTCCGCAAGGTTCGCGACATTATTCTCTCTGATAAAGACCGCCGTTACGTAGTTCCCTCTGCGCCGGGAAAGCGATTCAAAGAGGATACTAAGGTAACGGATATGCTCTATGCTTGCTACGAAGCAGCATCAAAGGGCGAGGATATAAAAGGAATATTCGGAAAGATAAGAGAGCGCTATGACAGCATCATAAACGAGCTTGGCCTTGATCTTTCTCTTGAAAATGAGTATAACGTGATCGAGGGTGCGCTCATTCACCGCACCGGCCGTGACTACGCCGCATCGAGAGGCGAATACCTCAACGGCAAGATTCTTGCCGCTTACCTCGGCTTTGATTTCATTGACGCATCCGAGGTCATTTTCTTCCGCCAAAACGGAACCTTTGACGACGAAAAGACGAACGACGTGCTTTCCGCAGTTCTCAAGCGCCACGAATACGCCGTTATCCCCGGCTTCTACGGCGTAATGCCCAACGATACGATAAAGACCTTCTCTCGCGGCGGCTCGGATATCACAGGCTCTATCGTAGCAAGAGCTTCTCAGTCAAGCATATACGAAAACTGGACCGACGTTTCGGGCTTCCTTATGGCAGATCCGAGAATAGTTGAAAATCCGAATCCCATTGAGCTGGTAACCTACCGTGAGCTTCGTGAGCTTTCCTACATGGGAGCGACGGTTCTTCACGAGGATGCGATCTTCCCCGTTCGCGTAGCCGGAATTCCGATCAATATTAAGAACACCAATATCCCGAACGATAAGGGAACGATGATCGTTTCCCATTGTCCTCCCGACGGCAAAGGCTATATCACAGGAATTGCCGGCAAAAAGGGCTTCAGCGTTATAACGATCGAAAAGGATATGATGAACAGCGAAAAGGGCTTTGGACGCCGTGTGCTTCAGGTTCTTGAAAGCTGCGACCTCAGCTTCGAGCATCTCCCCTCCGGTATCGACACAATGTCTGTCGTCGTTAATACCTCCGAGCTTGAAGCCATGAAGGATCTCGTTATAAGCAATATCTGCACCGCAGTCGATCCCGATTCAATCTCGGTCGAGGATAACCTTGCGCTTATTGCAGTCGTCGGACGCAATATGGCGAAGGCAAAAGGAACGGCGGCAAGAGTATGTCACGCCGTCGCAAGAGCAGACATAAACATTCGTATGATCGACCAGGGCTCTGACGAGATCAACATCGTCCTCGGCGTAAACGAGGAGGATTACGAGGAAGCAATCCGCGCGATCTACGCAAGATTTGTTCAGCAGTAATAAGCTATGAAAAGTGCCGATAACGGCACTTTTCTTTTTTTCCCGCTATTGACATGAAGAACGCAAAATTGTATAATTATAGGGTATAATATACCCTAAAGGAGCATTTTTATGAAAAAAACGGTTCTTAAAAAATATGCAAAGCTTATAGTCGAAAAGGGCGTTGCCGTACAGCGCGGTCAGGAGGTCATCGTTAACGCAGAGCTTGACCAGCCCGAATTCGTTACAATGGTAGTTGACGCCGCATATAAGGCAGGCGCATCGAAGGTCACCGTCGAATGGAGCCATCAGCCTCTTGCGAAGATTCACACCCGCGGTCGCTCGCTCAAGGTAATGAGCAAGGTCGAGGATTGGGAAAAAGCAAAGATGGAAAGACGCGCAGAGGTTCTTCCCTGCATGATCTATCTTATGTCCGAGGATCCCGACGGCCTTAACGGAATCAATTTTAAGAAAATGGCAAAGAGCGCGCAGGCGAGAATGAAGGTCATCAAGCCGATACGCGACAAGATGGAAAATAAGTATCAGTGGGTGATCGCCGCTGTTCCCGGTAAGGCTTGGGCAAAGAAGCTCTTCCCCGAGCTTCGTGCTTCCGCCGCCGTTGAAAAGCTTTGGGAGGTAATTCTCAAGTGTGCAAGAGCAGACGGTGACGATCCCTGCGCCGCTTGGGACACTCATAACGCAAATCTCGCCGCAAAGTGCGAGTATATTAACGCACTCGGTCTTACTGACGTTACCATCAAGTCCGGAAACGGCACAAACCTTACAGTCGGTCTCATTCCCGACGCCGTATTTATGGGCGGCAGCGAAGCGGCTCTCGGAAGCGGAATAGTGTATAACCCGAATATGCCGAGCGAGGAGGTCTTTATCACTCCCAAAAAGGGCGTGGCAGACGGTATTGTTTATTCGACAAAGCCCTTCTCCTATAACGGTCAGGTAATTAACAGCTTCTACGTTAAGTTTGAAAACGGCAAGGCAATTGAGATCAAGGCAGATAACGACCGCCACACCGAGCTTCTTAACCAGATGATATCGATGGACGAGGGCGCAGCTTACCTCGGCGAGGTCGCACTCGTTCCCTATTCTTCACCCATCAATCAGTCGGGAGTGCTCTTCTTCAACACGCTATTTGACGAGAACGCCGCTTGCCACCTCGCTCTCGGACGCGGATTCTCGAATTGCTTAAAGGACTACGAAAAGTATTCCCACGAGGAAGCAAAGGAAGCAGGAATAAACGACTCGATGATACACGAGGACTTTATGATCGGTGCAGTTGATACGGTTATCACCGGCACCGATAAGAACGGCAATACCGTAACCGTCTTTGAAAACGGCGAGTGGGCGTTTTAATGAAAAAATTTGCGATCCTGACTCTCGGCTGTCGAGTTAATCACTACGAGAGTCAGGTGCTTTCCGAGGAGCTATCTAAGCTCGGATACGAAAGTGCGCCATTTACCGATAAATGCGACGTTTATATCATAAACTCCTGCGCAGTTACAGAGGAATCGGTGAGAAAATCGAAGCAAATGGTACGCCGCGCGGCGAAAAAGAATCCCGATGCGATCATCATGGTCTGCGGATGCGCTTCACAGCTTCACAAGGGCGATTTTGAGAAGATAAAGGAGATATCCTTCATCTACGGCACACGAAATAAAGATGCACTGATTTCGGCGTTAAAAGCCCGTATAAACGGCGAAAATACACCACGCGTTATCGTTGACGAGCCGAATTCTCCCCTCACTCCGACCTCGATCACACGCTTCGACAGAACACGTGCTTACGTCAAGATCCAGGACGGATGTGAAAATAAATGCGCCTACTGTATCATTCCGAAGGTGCGCGGAAGCGTTGTTTTGCGTCCCGAAAATGAGATAATCTGCGAGGTAAAGGCACTTGCCGACAGCGGCTGTCACGAGGTCGTGCTGACAGGCATCGAGACCTCTGCATACGGCGAGCGCTTGCCGATACTTATTAAAAAAATTGCAGAAATAGACGGCATTCACCGTATACGCCTCGGCTCGCTTGAGCCGGCGTTTATGAAAAAGCAGTTCGTCGATGCTATCGCAAAGATCGACAAGGTCTGTCCGCATTTTCACATTTCGGTGCAAAACGGCTCCGATAACGTCCTCCGTGCAATGCGCCGCAGATATAACGTGAAAATGCTCGAGGATAATATAGCATATCTGCGCACAGCTATTCCGAACTGCAATCTTTCTGCCGACGTTATCGTCGGTTTCCCGGGCGAAAGCGAGGAGGATTTCCTCTCTACCTGCGAATTCGTGAAGCGCAACGCATTTTTGCATCTGCACATCTTCACCTATTCCCCACGCCCCGGCACCGAAGCGGCGGCAATGGATAATCAAATTCCCGAAGCGGTCAAGACCGAGCGACTTCACCGCCTTTCCGCTATCGCGGACGAGGAAAAGCGGAAGATCCTTACCGCAATGATCGAAAGCGGCAAGGAAATTAAAGTCCTCTACGAAACCTACGTTAGCGGTCACATTTCAGGTCACACCGACGGCTTCGTCGAGTGCCTGATACAGTCCGACACCGCCCCCGAAAAAGGCGCGATTATCTCGGTAATTCCCGATCACATCAAGGACGGAAAATTGATATGTAAAAAACCGTGAGGAAATCCTCACGGTTTTATTTTATTTTCTCTTTTTCAAAATGACGGCAAATACAGCACTTGCAATTCCGGCTGTTGCGACAACCGAAGCAACGGCTACAATTATAATTATCGTGGTGTTACCATCGTCCTTCTTACCGCTTCCCTTTCCGCCGTCGGTCGTGTCGGGAATAGTAACGTCGGGAACGGTCGTGTCGGGAGAACTCGTTTCATCAAGCGTCGTGCTTTCGTCAGGAGAGGTCGTTGTATCAACAACCGTTGTTTCGTCGCGCTTTGTAGTGCTTGACACGGGAGGATTTGTTACGTTAGGTGTAGTCGTTGAAGGCTTCGTGGTGGACGGTTTTGTTGTCGTGGGCTTCGTCGTTGTAGTCTGTACTTGACGAGTGTAACCACAAGTGTTACAGACTGCATCGGAATTATTTTCAAAAACATGTGCCGTTTTCGTACCAACATAACTGCAGCCGTCGCATACCTGCCAATGCTGGGATGCTGTAAATGCCCACTCATAAGAACAGGTATGAGTATTGATCTTTGAATAAGCCGTATATGTAATACCGTCTATCATCACGCCTTGAGTTATATGCGGCATCGACGCAAGATAATTTCCTACTGTAATATTGTGGATGACATAGATAGTATCCGCATAATAAACGAGATTTCCGTACGAGGTGTCTTGGTACAAAGTACCTGCTATGTCCTCTGAGTGAATATATACCGTTTTGAGATTTTCACAGCCGTTGAAAGCTCCATCCCAAATCTCCATTACCGAATTAGGCACAGTTATACTCGTTAATTTTGAGCAACCCTCGAAGGCGTAAGTATCAATGAACCTTAAGCCATTTCCAACAATAATGTTTTCTAAGTTTGAGCAATTATAGAAGGCATACATACCAATAGAGGAAACACCATCTGGAATAGTTATGCTCGTTAAGCTTTTGCAACTGTCAAAGGCGCCGGCGCGAATCGAGGTTACGCTATCTGGAATTGTTACGCTCATTAGCGACTCGCATTGGCGGAAAGCATTATCGCCAATAGACGTTACGCCATTTTCTATTATAACTTTCGTAATATCTTTGCCCCAAGGAAGCGCAGAAGCATAACTATAACCTTCCATATCCCCGTTACCGCTAATAGTAAGCACGGTGCCATCAAGCGTCCAAGTACAGTCACCTGTCGTACCGCTTGTTGCTGCACTCGCACTTGTCGCACCGAGCATTGCAACAAGACATATCGTCATGACTGCAAAAAGTGTCATAAATAGTTTTTTCATTTTTACCTCCAAAATTAAAAAGTGCGCCAACCGAAGCTGACGCACTAAAAACGCATAGCTCCAATTGTCGCCAAACAAAACCTTTACAACTCACAAAAGTGTATGCAAAAGCAGAGCGTCTGCGTTTTTAACATAAAAAACGCACACACCTATTGTGAGTAATTATTTGGTTTTGTTTGGCATTTTCATTTTACCACGCTAAAGAGCCTTTGTCAATAGCGGGATTTGTATTCTTGCCTTCCCCTTGGGGAAGGTGGCTGAGAGAGGCAAAGCCGAACGAAGTCGGATGAGGTTAGGTTGCGAAGCAACCGTAACCATAACGATGTCACTTTTAATTTTACGCCGTCTTCGACGGCTAACCTCATCCGTCACCTACGGTGACACCTTCCCCAAGGGGAAGGCTTTTTATTGCACCGCATCCTTACACAAAAAGACCGTTGATCTCTCAACGGTCTTAGTTTATTTAATTATCCCACTAAACAGAAGGTCATCACCGTCGTAAAAGACTGCGCTTTGACCGGGGGTGACGGCTCTCGTCATATTTTCAAATTCGACAAGTGCCTTATCGCCGTCGAAGGTTACCTTACAAGGTGACGGCTTTGCCGAATAACGGACGCGGCAGGATGCGTTAAGCGTTCCGCTTATCATCGGCGCAAGCTTCATAAAGTTAAGCTCGCCGATCTCCGTCTTACCCGAAAATTCCTCGCCGGCAGGCACAAGAGTGACGGTATTTGTACTCGGCTCGACCTTGCTTACGAACATAGGTCTGCCGAATGCCCCAAGTCCCTTTCTCTGCCCTACGGTATAACGAATTATTCCGTTATGCTTGCCGATGACCTTTCCGTCGGCATCGATGAAATCGCCCGTCGGAAAGCTCTCGCCCGTCGCTTTTTCTATATAAGAAACGTAATCTCCGTCGGGAATAAAGCAAATATCCTGACTATCCTTTGCGTCAGCCGCACTTAAGCCGAGCTTCGCCGCTTCCTTTCGAATATCGTCCTTTATCATGCCGCTCAAGGGCAAATACAGCGCTTCAAGCTGCTCCTGCGTGAGCCGTGATAGGACATAGCTTTGGTCCTTTCCGCCCACGGTATCCGACTTGATAAAATATCTTCCGTTCTCATTTCCGATAACGGCATAATGTCCCGTTGCAATCTTATCAAAGCCGTTTTGGTGCGCATAATTCAGCAGCGCATCAAACTTGACAGTCGGATTACAAACTATACACGGATTCGGCGTTCTGCCGTTCTTGTAGTCGCTTATAAATCGCTCAACAACGATATCCCTGAACTGCTCACGGTAATCAATCGTAACAAACGGAATACCAACCTGCTTTGCCGCAATTTCGGCAGACGAAACATCTGTAAACTCGTGCATTATAACCGCCGCACCGACCACACAGTGACCATCCCTTTTGAGCAAATACGCCGCATAGGTGCTATCAAGTCCACCGCTCAAGCCAACAAGAATCTTCATTGCGGAATCACGCTTTCAAGAATAACGTAGGTTATATTAACCTCCGATTTTTCGCCGTTCTCAATAGGTGAGATTATAATGGTACACTCGCCGCTTCCCTCATATTTGAAGCTTTCCTGAATAGTTACATAATCCTCGACAGTATTATCAAAAACCGTCTTGACGCCGCAAATGACGGTTACCTTAACAGGCTTGGTTACTTCTATTTCTGCATAAAGCTCAAAATTTCCAAGTCCGTCAACCTCAAGCGCAATTTCTTCTGCCTTCTCGGTAATTACCGCCTTTTCGGTTTCTGATGAAACATATCGGAAGGAAAAAAGCGTGAATGTAACGAATCCCGAAAAGGCAATTGCAACCGAGACCATTAACGCAACAAAGGTTTTGAATACAAAAACACGCTTTGAAACGAGCATTTTATATCCGAAAATAATCGGAAATAGTCCCATTCCGACATAAAGAATCCCCATTCCGATGCTCTGCGGAAGTGAAAACGAAAGCAGATCAACCGATTCTGACGCAACCTCTCTTGCGCTCGTGTAAGTGAGAACGACAGAAAGAGCGTTATTAAAGAAATGAAGAATCATCGGTATGAGAAGCGACTTCGTTCTTATTGCAATAAAGCACCAAAGCGATCCCATAAGAGCCGTGGGCAGGAAGGTATACGCATCAAGATGAAGAGCGCCGAAGCCTGCTCCGACTATAAGAATTATAAGCCACTCATGCTTGATCTTTGAAAAGCATTTAACAAGAAATCCTCGGCAGAAAAACTCCTCGCATACAGCCGGTATTACAGCGATAAGCAAGATCGCAACTGCAGGATGCATTGAAAGAATAAGCGAATCAATCACACCCGAGCGAGCCTCGGAATCAAAAAATCTTCCGATAACAACCGAAAATCCCGAGCTAACAAGCATCACGCCGAAGAACATTATCAGCGAGCCGAAAAACTTTTTAACGGACGGCAGCTCTAAAGGAAACACTTCGCTGAATTTTGTTTTAGTTAACAGGATAAAAATCAGCGCAATAAGCGCAACAAGCACCGGGCCAAGAAATGCGCCCAATTCTCCAAATAGCGGAATTGTAATAAAACCGCCGAAAATCAGCGCCAAAAACGCAAGCGCAAGTGCAATTATACCGTGAACGGAATTCAATCCTTTTTTCATAATAACCTCAAAAAAGCAAAACGACAAATGAATCTAAGCGTCGCCTGACTCATTTGTCGTTCTTTTCTTATGAATTATCAGCCGAGCTTAGCAGCGTTAACCTTTACGCCGGGGCCCATAGTGGAAGCTACGACGCAGCTCTTAATGTACTGACCTTTTGCAGCAGCAGGCTTAGCCTTGATGATCGCGCCCATAAGAGCGTCGAAGTTCTCGATAAGCTTTTCCTTACCGAAGGATGCCTTGCCGATCGGGCAGTGGATAATGTTGTTTCTGTCGAGACGGTATTCGATCTTACTTGTCATTGCCTCAGTAACAGCACGTGCAACATCGGGAGTTACAGTACCTGCCTTGGGGTTAGGCATAAGTCCCTTCGGTCCGAGAACACGACCGAGACGGCCGATAACGCCCATCATGTCGGGAGTTGCGATAACAACGTCGAACTCGAACCAGTTTTCCTTCATGATCTTCTCAACGTAATCAGCGTCACCAACATAGTCAGCACCTGCTGCCTTTGCTGCCTCAGCCTTTTCGCCCTTAGCGAAAACCATAGTTCTTACAGTCTTACCGGTACCGTTAGGGAGAACAACTGCTCCTCTAACCTGCTGGTCAGCGTGACGGGAGTCAACGCCGAGACGTACGTGAAGCTCAACGGTCTCGTCGAACTTTGCCTTTGCGGTCTGGCAAACGAGGTCAAGAGCCTCTGCCGAATCATAAAGCTTTGCCGTATCGACAAGCTTTGCACTATCAATATATTTCTTTCCCATTTCTATCTACCTCCGAAAATCAGTCAACAACGGTAACGCCCATGCTGCGTGCGGTACCTGCGATCATGCTCATCGCAGTCTCGAGCGAGCCGGCATTAAGGTCGGGCATTTTTGTTTCGGCGATCTGCTTGATCTGTTCCTTGGTGATAGTAGCAACCTTGGTCTTGTTAGGAGCCGCGGATGCAGACTCGATTCCGCAAGCCTTCTTGATAAGAACGGGAGCGGGGGGAGTCTTGGTGATGAACGAGAAGGAGCGGTCAGCATATACCGTGATAACTACGGGGATGATAAGACCGATCTGATTCTTGGTTCTCTCGTTGAATTCCTTAACGAAGTTTGCGATGTTAACGCCGTAAGAACCGAGTGCGGGACCTACAGGCGGCTGTGCGGTAGCTTTTCCTGCCTGAAGCTGAAGCTTTATATAACCGCTTACTTTCTTTGCCATTTCTTTTTACCTCCAAATGTGGTTATTAGACGGGGGAT
>JAZNXR010000076.1:0-36988 GCA_045593985.1 Eubacteriales bacterium | reverse complement strand
CGATCCAGACTATTTCAGTAAGCTTTCGCTCCCTACTGACGTTCTGTTAATTCCGACGCACTCGGAATTCATAACACCAATCGTAAAGGAGCTTGAAAACGAATTCTTCTCCGAAAAGGATCTGGGAAAAGCTCTTATGTCTGCAAAAGCAGACGAGCTTTTCATAAAGCTGTCCCGTGCAGTAGCAGGCGAAGCGCCATACGGTGTCAGTCTCGATACGGAAGAACGCTTCCGTGAGCTGCGAGGCGAGATATTCTCCGATCTCTCATTCCCCTGGACAGTACCCGAAATGGCCAGCCGAGTAGGCTTAAGCCCCTCTCGCTTTTACAGCACATATCGCTCGGTCTTCGGAAATTCACCGATGAACGACCTGATCTGCGCTCGCATCGACGCCGCAAAGTCGCTTCTCACCTTTGGAAATCTCCATATAAATGTCATATCCGATCATCTAGGCTACAAAAACGTAACGCATTTTATGCGACAGTTTTCCTCATTTGTCGGAATGTCGCCGGGCGAATACAGAAAAAGCTCCCGAAAGTAAACTACTCGATCGGAAGCTTGTAGAAAATATCGGTTTTATCATAGGTTATAACAATTTTATCAATCAGGCTTCGTATGACGTTCTGTTTTTCCTTGAGCGTCATAAATTCCCACGCTTGACTAACACCCTTCAAGCCCTCTCTGAGCTCCATTAAGCCTGAAAATTCCGCCCTTTCGGTTTCAAGCTCGACTCTGCGCCTTTTAGCATCGTCGAGCTCCTTTTTTATTTCGTCAATCGCTTCACGCAGAGCATCGTCTCCCGAATCGGAATAAAGATTATAAAGGTTTTTAAGTCGCTTATTGAGCCTCAGAATCTGTCCGTCAATAAATTCGCTTGCGTCCTTCCTATCGTGCCTTTCATCCTCAATTTCCTTGTCCGCAATCGTAAACAAGTCTCTTTTGACGGCATCTTCCAGCATAGACGCCCAAACCTTGTAATTATCACATTTTACACCATGGCTTAAATGCGGCTTTCCCTTGTCCTGCGAATAGCAGTAGATTTTATACCCCGCCTTCCCCCATTTCTGATAGCGCATTTTAGCGCCGCAAACGCCGCAGTATATAAGCCCGGCAAGCAGATTCTTTTCGGCATAACGGACACGTGAGCGCTCCTCCATCATTCGAATGGCTCTGTTATAGGTTTCCTCCGAAACGATCGGCTCGTGCTTACCTTTATATTCGTTTCCGTTATAAATAAGGTATCCGCAGTTCGTCTTTCGACGCAAAATCTGCTCTGCCATTCTTTCATATTTCAAGCCAACACGTTTTGCAACAGACATCATCGAATGACCGTCAAGATATAATCGGTACATTTCCCTGACCGTTTCGGCATCCTCATTAGGAACAAGAATTCCCTTCTCGCTATCATAATCATATCCAAACGGCGTTTTTCCGCCGCCACGCCAAAGACCGCTTTTCACACGCTCCTTCATGCCCATTCTCGTTCGCTCCTTGATCGTCTCACGCTCAAGCTGAGCAAAAGCCGACATAATACCGAGCATTGCACGCCCGATCGGCGTTCCGGTATCCATGTTTTCATTTAGAGAAACGAAGCTGACGCCGTTCGGATTCAAAACGTCCTCAATAAGAAAAAGCGTATCCTTCTGGCTTCTTGAAAGGCGGTCGAGCTTATAAACGATAACGTGACTGATTTTCCCCGCCTCAATATCTAAAATCAGCTCCGAGAGCCTTGGCCTGTTAATATTACTTCCGCTGAAGCCGCCGTCGATATAAACCTCGTAATTCGCTATTCCGCGGCTGATGCAGTAGGCAATCAGCATCTCCTCCTGCGCCTCAATCGAATAGCCCTCTTCTCTTTGTGCATCGGTTGAAACGCGGATGTAAAGCGCAGCCTTTTTATCAGCCATGCGTATTCTCGCTTGTAGGAGAAATCACGCCGGTTTCGACTCGTCTGCGAACCTCATTTACAGCTTCCGTAATCTCAGGCGTTACGGTTTTAATATTCGTTAACTCACTCTCACTGACCGAAACGCCGTTTATATATCGTATAATTTCCATATAATATCACCTCAATGGGATTATAGCCAATAAAACAGGCTCTTAAACCTTGAAAATATATCTGTAATATGTTAAAATATGTCGAATATTGAAGGAGGATAGCAAATGATAAATGTGATTAAAAACCGACCGCTTTTATTTTTTGTTCTCTCCTTTTTTATCGGCATAATTATATCATCATTTTTAATATTCGGCGCAAGGGTTGCGCTTGTAACATTCTTAATCATAGCTGCATCGGTAATAGTTTTCCACCGCCGTCCGCTGCTGGGCAAAATGCGAAAGATGGCATCTTTGCTACCCCTAATCATTGGCATTATCTTTGGCATACTGTTCAATCATATAGCCATTGAAAAGCCAAGAAACGAAATCACGGCATTAAATAACAGCCAAAAGCAAATAACGGCGACCGTTGAGGAAGTGACCTACCGAGCCGACTATTTTGTATCGTATACAGTAAAAATAACCGAGCTTGACGGAATAAAGAACAGCTTTTCGTGTGCGCTATCAATGCCTTACGATATAGGAGCAGAGGAAAACGATGTTATCCGACTGAAAGTAAAATTTTCGCTTCCCGAAAAGGATAGCTACGGTTTTCCGTTAAGAGAATATTACTCCTCTCGGGGCATCTATATTTTAGCTGAAGCGGCAGATGAAAAAGCGGAGATAATCTCCGTCGATAATTCGTTCCGCTCCAAATTCAGAAGCATTTCACACGATATATCGGTGATTTTCAAAACCGCATTCGGCAGTCACAACGGCGGCTTTGTTTCAGGCCTTTTGATCGGGCGAAAAAGCGACATCCCCGATGACATAAATACAGCCTACCGTTACCTCGGAATATCGCATATCCTTTCTGTCAGCGGTCTGCATTTGTCAATTCTGGCAGGCACGTTCATGCTGCTCCTTCGCAGCCTGACTGTACGCAGAGGAATTCGGAATGTTCTGACATTTATATTTATAATCCTTTTTATCCTTTTAACCGGCGCAAAGCCGTCAGTTCTCCGTTCCGGAATAATGCTTATTATGCTTCTCATTTCCGAAGCATCAGGCAGAGACTACGATCCTATTACATCGCTTTCATTTGCATCGCTTGTTATCGTTCTTTTGTCGCCAAGCTCAATTTACGATGCGGGCTTCATTCTGTCAATCAGCGCAACAGCGGGAATTATCCTTCTCGGAGCGCCGATAACAAGATGGTTCTATCATATCAGCAAAAGCAAAGGCTTTTTTGTAAAGCTGCTGACGTGGCTGCTTACACCGTTAGTAATCACGGCATCAGCAACAGTACTCGCCTTGCCTGCAATTTGGTATTTCTTCGGTGAAACCTCCTCGGTTGCGCTCTTGACAAACATCATATTCATTCCGCTGAATACCGCCTTGATGTATCTTTCCTTGCTCTTCCTTATTTTCTATAAAACGCCTCTATCCGCTTCCTTTAGCGGAATGGCATCGTCGGTAGCTCAATTTATAACGGAGCTATCTTCATTCTGTATGAAGATTATGCCCGAGCCGATTGATCTGACCTATCCCTTCACGATTCTGACGCTGATAATCACGGTAGGCGTGCTTGTATACTTCTTAATCAAGAATCGTACCGCACTTGCTCTTACTCTGTCGGTTGCGACATTTGCAGCTTCTTACTCGGCTTGCTTAATGTATTATAATCACCTTCATAAGGGCGAAGAAAACATAATTTTCGCCAGCGTTAAGAGCAACGATTACGTTATAGTAAATACCGAAGGAAACACGCTTCTTTGCGATTTTTCAAACGGGAGCTATTCATCCTCTCGCCACGCCTTTGAGCTTGTTCAACCCGAGCTTCACGATCCCTCGGTCGATACGGTTCTTCTTACTCATCTCCACCGCAGACATATCGAAATGATAAGTCGCTTGTCCGACAATAACAGGATCCGTCAGCTGTTTATCCCGTCGCCGCAAAGCGATGACGAAAAGCTTTTTGCAAAGGCGATTGCAGATACCGCCAAGGCAAGAGATATCGAGGTTATTATTTTCGACAGCACAGGCAATACGACATTTGATTTTTACGGTATAAAAATCACGTTGCATCAGAAGTCATATATAGACCGCTCCGTCCAGCCTCTGCATCTTATGATGATTGACGGAAAAAGGAATTACCTATATGTCGGTGCCTCGGTTTTCGAAAGTGATATGTCCAAATCAGCACTCATTGCGCTAAAGCAAGCCGATGTCCTCTTTCTCGGCGTTCACGGGCCTATCATCAAGCAGCCTCTGCCCGACTTGAATTTCAGCGGTGAAACCGTCGTTTCAAACGAAGAAACTAACAAGGCATACAATACGAGCTTCGAACACGTCAGCTTCTTCAAAAGATATATTACAGCATATAAAAAACAGCCTGAATGAAGAAATTTTCATTCAGGCCGTTTTATTTTAGAAGAATGTTATCTGATTAGTTTCGGAAAGACCTTCAAGAGCGCCTGCACTGCGAAGCACCTCTATAACCGATTTTGTCAGCTTCGCCTTAACACGAAGCTCCTCAATCGAGAATATCTCACCGCCGTCACGCGCATCAGCAATCGCCTTTGCGGCGTTTTCGCCAAGTCCACCAAGCGAGTTGAACGGCAGACGAATCTTACCGTCCTCGGGAACGTACGCGAATGCATCACTCTTAAAGTAGTTTACAGGCAGGAAGCGAATACCTCTCGCATAGCACTCATTGATCAAATTCAAGGTCGAAATCGAGGAAAGCTCCTTTTGAGACGCCTCATACTTCGGATCCTGAATACGCTTCATTTCGGCAACTATGGCGCTCTTTCCCTTCATCGCAAGCTCGGCATCAAATCCGCCCGGTGCGGCAGTAAAGAATGCTGCGTAGAAGACAAGCGGCATATGTACCTTGTACCATCCAAGACGGATAGCAGACATAACGTATGCGGCAGCGTGCGCCTTCGGGAACATGTACTTAATCTTCTTGCAGGAGTCAATGTACCATTCGGGAACGCCGGTCTCAAGCATAGTCTGCTCCCATTCGGGAGTCAGTCCCTTACCCTTACGTACACTCTCCATTATTTTAAATGAAAGTGCGCTGTCAACGCCATAACGAATAAGGTCGTTCATTATGTTGTCTCGACATCCGATAACCTGTGAAATATCGCATATTCCCTGCTTGATAAGATCCTGGGCATTGCCTGTCCAAACGTCAGTTCCGTGAGAAAGGCCCGAGATCTGAAGCAGATCGGCAAAGGTCTTGGGCTTTGCCTCCTCAACCATCTTCATAACGAATCTCGTTCCGAATTCGGGAAGACCAAAGGTACCGAGCTGGGCATCGATCTGATCGGGCGAAATGCCCAGAGGCCTTGTTGAGCTGAAGAGCTCGTAGACCTGAGAGTCATTCATAGGAACGTCAAGAACACTCGTGTTACTATACTTTTCAAGCCACTTATACTTGGTCGGAATATCGTGACCAAGCTCATCGAGCTTAAGAAGCGTGTCGTGCAAATAGGAGAAGGTAAAATGCGTTGTTACGATATCGGAGTTAGGATCGTCGGCAGGATGCTGAACGGGACAGAAATCGTAAATCTCGTTTTCACGGGGAACAACAACGATTCCGCCCGGATGCTGACCGGTCGTTCGTTTTACACCGACACAGTGCTTAATAATACGGTCAACCTCCGCACGGTTTACGGTAATTCCACGCTCCTCAAGATACTTCATAACGTATCCGTAGACGGTTTTATCAGCAAGACCGCCAATAGTGCCTGCACGGAAGACGTTTTCGGCACCGAAAAGCTCCTCGGTGTATTTATGGACTCTGCCTTGAACTTCACCCGAAAAGTTAAGGTCAATATCGGGAGACTTCTCTCCGTGGAAGCCAAGGAAGGTTTCAAACGGTATATTGTGTCCCTCTCCGACCAGCTTCGCTCCGCACCTCGGACAATTCTTGTCAGGCAAATCGAAGCCCGAGCCAACCTTATCGGGATTAGAGAAATCGCTGTACTGACAGTTAGGACAGTAATAGTGAGGCGGAAGCGGATTGACCTCCGAAATTCCCGCCATCGAAGCAACGAAGGAAGATCCGACCGAGCCACGTGAGCCGACAAGATATCCCTGTCCTTCGCTGAACTGAACAAGCTTCTGCGCAATCATGTAAAGGACGGCAAAGCCGTTCTTTATTATCGACGTCAGCTCCTTGTCAAGACGAGTCTTTACAATATCGGGAATCGGATCGCCGTAAAGGCGCTTTGCATTTTGATAGCAAATTCTCTCAAGATCCTCTTCAGCGCCCTCCATTTTCGGAGTAAATGTTCCCTTCGGGAAGGGACGAACGTCGGGATCGATCAAATCTGCGATCTTGTTCGTATTTGTAATGACGACCTCTTTTGCCCTTTCTTCACCGAGATACTCAAATTCCTTAAGCATTTCCTCAGTCGTGCGGAAATATATTCCCGTATCCTTGTCGGCGTCAGAGAATTTCATTCCCGCAAGAAGAATCTTTCGGTAAAGCTCATCGTGCTTTTCAAGGAAATGGGCGTCACAGGTCGCTACAACGGGCTTACCAAGCTCATCCGCAATAGAAATAAGCTTGCGATTAAAGTCACGAAGCGCTTCCTCGTCAGCAGCTTGTCCCTTATCGATAAGATAACGGTTATTACAAATCGGCTGAATTTCGATATAGTCATAATACGAAGCAATTTCAAGCAGATCTGCGCGAGGACGGTTTTCAAGCATAGCCTCAAAAAGCTGTCCCTCGGAGCACGCCGAGCCGATTATAAGCCCCTCTCTATGCTCGTCAAGCACCGTTTTCGGTATTCTCGGATGACGCTTGAAATAATCGAGATAGCTGTATGAAACCAGCTTGTAAAGATTTTTAAGTCCCGTCAGATTCTTAACGAGAATTATCATATGATTCGTGCGAAGCTTAAGACAGTCAACCTTATCTGCCATTGCAGCAGTCATGGCAGAAAGAGTCTTAATACCCTCTTCATTGAGCTTCTCTGCCATCTTAAAGAAGATAAGCGCAAGCATCTCTGCGTCGTCAGAGGCACGGTGGTGATTGAATTCGCCAAGCCCGAAATAATTTGCAAGCGTATCAAGCTTATGCTTGTTTAAGTCTGGGTTAACGTATCTCGAAAGAGCAACGGTGTCAAGATAAGTATTTTCAAAAGGAATACCGTTATCGTCGCAAACACGGCGGATAAAGGAAATGTCAAAGCCCGCATTGTGAGCAATAAGCACACGGTTGCCTGCAAAGTGCATAAATTCCTCAACAGCCTCCCTTTGAGAAGGCGCATCCTTAACCATATCGTTGCTGATTCCCGTAAGACGAACGACCTCATCGGAAATCACCTTTTCGGGATTGACAAAGGTATTAAATTTATCAAGGACCTCGCCATTCTTAACAAGAACAGCTCCGATTTCGGTAATACCGTCATTGCGGAAGGATAGACCTGTTGTCTCAATATCGAAGACGACAAACTCGTCGCCGTTAAATAACGCGTCTCCCTTACCGTAAACAGCACGAGCCGTATCGTCAACGAAGTACGCCTCCATACCGTAAATAACCTTCATACCGAGCTTCTCGGCTGCAAGCATCGCCTCCTGATATCCCTGCACGTTGCCGTGGTCGGTAATCGCAACAGCCTTGTGTCCCCAGCTATGCGCCATTCTGACCGCTTCATCAGGGGGAATAAGCGCATCCATTGCAGACATCTGGGTATGCAAATGAAGCTCAACACGCTTTTCTTCGGCATTATCCATGCGTCCGAGCTTCTTAATTTTCATTATCGCAGTAGGAGTAAGCACAAGCTCATTATCAAACTTATCATGCTTAACGTACCCGCAAACAGCAACAGCAGGCTCCTTCTTTATCGCAGCAATCAGCGAAGCAGCCTCATCCTTTGTCCAAACGATCTTACAAGGAATCGAAGCATCATCATCGGTAATGTCAAAGGTGATGATCGTCTTATCGCCGCGTCTTGTATCCTTAACGTCAAGAGCAAACGCACAACCAAGCACCGTTACGTTACGAATCGGCATGGTAATATTGCGAAGGGGCGCAGGATCGATTTTAAAGCTCTCACCGTAAATAAGCTCGGGGCTTGAAATGTCGAAGGTCATATTTCCGACCTTTACCGTTCCGTCCTCGTTAAATTCGGGAGTAGATATTCCGTCCGAATAGAGGGAAACAACCCGCTTAAGATCGGGTTGAGCTTCCTCGTTTGGAGCAGACTTATCGTCATCATCCGCCTCGGGCATCATGCTGTTAAGAACCTCGATCTGCTCATTTACATAGCTATCGTAATCGAAAACATAATCGTCCTTCTGACGAATTTCGACATCGTATGTAAGCGAAAATTCCGAACGAATAATATCGGAAAGAATCTTCGGCGTATCCGCACGGTAGAGAATCTCAATTCCGCCGTTTGCAAACCCTATTTCAACGATTATTTTTTCGTTCTCAATATACGCCACATAATCGTTAAAAAATCCCCGTGAAACGGCGCCCGTCCTATGAAGCTCCTTCATTGCCTCGGGCAGGTATTCTTCGGTAAAGCATTCCGAGGGATAAGAGGGATAAATAACCATGCTGTTAAGCTGATAAGCTTCGGAAATTTCCCTCTCTATCTCGTAAAGAACGTCCTTTTCAACGATTGAAGGAAAGCAAACATAAGCTTCAAGAAGTCTTTTTTCCTTATCTGCACGAATACGGGATACGGTAGCTTTTTCAAGAATAATTCTGTTGTCCACTCCCGGGAAATACTTATAAAATTTTTGTAAAAAAGCAACCTGTCCGTCCATTATGTATCCTTTCAAGAGCCGAGAGCTATGATCTCCTCAATAAGCGTAGAGATGATCTCGTCCTCTTTAATTTTCCTGATAATCTCGCCGTGACGGAAAAGCAGCGCTTCGCCTATTCCGCCGGCAATTCCGACGTCAGCCTCTCGAGCCTCGCCGGGGCCGTTAACGGCACAACCCATAACTGCAACCGTAAGCGGCTTATTAACCTTTATGTCAGCGACCTTTTCTTCAAGCTCCTTTGACAGAGAGATGAGGTCGATCTTCGTTCTTCCGCAGGTCGGGCAGGAGACGATATTTATACCGTTGCCGCCGTCAAGACCGAGAGAATGAAGAATAGCCTTTCCCTGCTTAACCTCCGTCACGGGATCGTCGGTAAGAGAAACACGAAGCGTATCACCGATACCGCAAAGCAGAAGTCCGCCGATTCCTGCCGCACTCTTAATTGAGCCGTATTTTTCCGTCCCCGCCTCGGTTACTCCGAGATGGAGAGGATATTCACATTCAGAAGCAATAAGCCTTACCGCCTCCTGCATCGTGCGAACATCGGAGGATTTTACGGCAACGATAATGTCGTTGAAGTCATATTTTTCAAGCAGTGAAATATGAGTTCTTGCACTTTCTGCAAGAGCCTCGGGTGTAGGAGAGCCGTACTTTGCGAGCAGCTCCTTTTCAAGCGAGCCGCCGTTAACGCCGATTCTGATCGGAATACCTGCAAGTCGGCAAGCCGCTACAACCTCTTTTACCCTGCTCTCATTTCCGATATTGCCGGGATTTATTCTGATCTTGTCCGCACCTGCCGCCGCGCTTTCGATGGCAAGACGGTGGCTGAAATGAATGTCCGCAACTATCGGCATCGTAATATCCGACTGCTTAAGTCGGTAAAGCGTCTTAACAGCACCGTCATCGGGAACAGTCATTCTGATTATATCGCACCCTGCATCCTGAAGGCGCTTCATCTGCGAATACAAAGCATCGTAATCGGAGCTTGATACATTAGTCATCGACTGTACCGTAATAGGCGCATCGCCACCAACGTAAAGGCTACCGACCTTTATGGATTTACTTTTTCTTCTGAAATCGTTGTAGTTCATATTAATTCCCATCAGTGAAAGAGCTTAACAATATCGTTAAAGCTGATAATAGCCATCAATAAAAGAAGCAGCACCATTCCCGCAAAGTGGACGTAGCCCTCAATTTCGGGCTTGATCGGCTTGCGGCGAATTGCCTCAATTATGAGGAAGAATATTCTGCCGCCGTCAAGAGCCGGGAGAGGAAGAAGATTCATAATACCGAGATTAAGAGCAATTATTGCAGTAAGATTAACAAGCGAAAGACCGCCGTCACCCGCCTTCGTTGCGTTTCCTATCTCCTTTGTAATTCCGACGGGGCCTGACATCTCATCAATACCGTATCGACCGGTAATAAGATCGAACAGAGACTCATAAACCATCTCAACCGTTGTAAATGCTCGGTTAAAGGTGTGCTTGAAGAATGTTCCGAAGCCGAATGTCTCTCTTTGAACGTAGAAGCAAAGCTCCTCATATTCATTACCGTCATTGTCTGTCTTCTTATCGTAAAAGGAAATTCCGTTAAGAGTTACCTTTTGGCCGTCACGAATGACAACTACGGTATTGGTCTTTTCACCGTCACGGTAAATGGTGTAGCTTAAATCGTATGCAGTGTGAACCTTTTCTCCGTTTATCGAAACGATTTTATCCCCAACCTTAAGACCGCCATCAAGCGCCTGAGCCTGCTCGGAAAGCTCCACAACGGTTGTGTTGCCAAGCCTGCCAGACATCATTCCGACGAGAATTCCGACGAGAATAAAGCCGCAAATCAGGTTCATAGCCGAGCCTGCGACCATAATGAGAAATCTCTGCCATACAGGCTTTTTATTCAGGGAGTTTTCTGCATCGTTATCCTCGTCCTCACCGACCATGCTGACAAATCCGCCGATCGGTATTGCACGAAGAGAGTATGCAATTCCGGTTTTTTTCGAGGTTTTCGAAAGGAGCTTCGGGCCCATTCCGATAGCAAATTCATTTATCCCGACCTTGAAAATTCGTGCCATTATATAATGACCGAACTCGTGTATCAGGATCAAAAAACCAAAGATCAGTATAGCAAAAACTATGCTCAAAATTATGCCTCCGCAATTTCTTTAATTCTGATTCTCGCCCATCTGTCCGCCTCCTCGATATCGGAAAGCGTAGGGGCGTTAATATTCTCGGCCTCCTCCGTAACGCGTATTACCGCATCGGATAGTCCAAGATAAGATAGCTTTCCGCGAAGGAAAAGCTCAACTGCCATCTCGTCGGCGCCGTTCATAACGGCAGGAACGATTCCACCGCGCTTGAAAGCACGTCTGGCGAGGGGCAGAAGCGGGAAATTCTCGTCATCGGGCACGCCGAAGGTAAGCGAGCGCAAGGTCGTAAAATCAAGCTCCTTTACGGGGCTGTCAAAGCGCTCGGGATAAGTAAGGGCGTACTGTACGCAAAGACGCATATCAGGAACACCCATTTCGGCGATTATCGCATTGTCAATATATTCGACCATCGAATGTATTATACTTTCACGGTGAACGGTAACCTCAACATCGTCAATGTCGATGTCAAATAAATGAGCCGCCTCAATAACCTCAAATCCCTTGTTCATCATGGTCGAGGAATCTATTGTTATTCTGCTGCCCATATCCCAGGTCGGATGAGCAAGAGCGTCTGACGGAGTGATTTTTTCAAGCTCTTCCCTGCTTTTTCCGTAGAAGGGACCGCCCGATGCTGTAAGAATAAGCTTTTTAACCTTCTGTCCGCTTAAGCACTGGAATATAGCGGAATGCTCACTGTCAACAGGCAAAATGGATACGCCTCGTTTTCTTGCCTCTGCCATAACGAAGGTACCGTAGGTAACGAGTGATTCCTTATTAGCAAGCGCAAGCTTTTTTCCGCTTTTTACCGTTGCAAGCGTAGGACGAAGCCCCGCTACACCCGAAAGCGAATTAAGCACGGTATCGCACTCGGCAAGCTCGCAAAGAGCTTCAGAGCTGCTATTTCCGGAAATAATCTTCGTTTCGGTGTCAGAAACGGCAATTTTAAGCTCGCTTGCAGCTCTTTCGTCAGCTACTGCGCAGTATTGAGGCTTGTATTTTCTGATTTGTTCTTCAAGGGCAGCAATATTTCTTCTGCCCGAAATTCCAACGACACGAATACCAAGATGGTCGCAAACGTCAAGCGCCTGCTTACCAACCGAGCCTGTCGAGCCGAGGATAACGAGATCCTTTGTCATATTATTCCTCATTTGAAGAGTGTGAATGACGAAACGAAATTCGTCAAGAAGTAGATGCAGGCAGAGGTCACGATAATGCTGTCGAAGCGATCGAGAACGCCGCCGTGACCGGGGAAAAGCTTGCCGTAGTCCTTAATTCCGTATTTACGCTTGATAAGCGACATAATGAGGTCACCGCACTGCGAAAGAATACTGACGAGAAGCGAAACGAGAACAAGGGCAAGATAGTTCGGGCTTGCAGGGCTGACCTTTCCGATAATAAATCCGTAAAGAACGGTAAAGCCAATAGCAAAAACCGTTCCTCCGACAGCACCCTCAACAGTTTTCTTGGGGCTGACTGCAGGAATAAGCTTGTGCTTTCCTAAAAGCATCCCCGTAAAATATGCAAACGTGTCTGTCATCCAGGAAACAATGAAGGGCAGAAAGTATATATACTCTCCGAACGGCATATCACGAAGAAGCACCATAGAGGTGAAGCCAAACGCAATATATACCGTCGTCGCTCCCGAAAGCGCCGCCTTGTCAACAGTGAATTTCTCGCCCGAGAAAACCGAAACGATAAGCATGTAGGTTATCGTAACAAAGGCGATAAGAAAGAGGTAGCCGTAAAGGTTCGTTCCATCGTAGTAGCGTGCAAGAAAAGGAAGCCCTGCTCCGATAGCTACCGCAAAAAGCGAGGAGGGTAGATGCTTCTTGCTTCCTATGCAGCTCTGCATCTCACAAGCACCGAGAGCGCCCAAAAACGCCATCAAAATCGGGAACGCAACAGTATCCGACCATATAAAGAACGGCACCATGAGCGCAACCATAAGGGTTGCGGTAATAACTCTTGTTTTCATACCTATCTCCGTCAAACACCGCCGTAACGGCGCTTTCTCTTGTAAAATTCAAAAACGCATTCGTCAACGCTCTTTTCGTCAAAATCGGGCCAAAGCGTTTTTGTAAAGTACAGCTCCGCATAAGCCGCTTCCCAAAGAAGGAAGTTTGAAAGACGGGTTTCAGCGCCCGTTCTTACAATAAGATCGGGCATCGGGCTGTCCTTGGTATAGAGATGGGAGGTGATATCCTCCTCGGTAATTTCCGTCTTGCCCTCGAGAAGAAGCGCATTTGCGGCGTGAACAATATCATCACGGCCGCCGTAATTTACCGCAATATTGAGAATTTTTTCACGGTCGGAGGAATCCTTTTCAAGCTGTATCATACGCTCGGAAATTTCAGGCGGGAAAACGCTCTTGTCACCAAGAAAATGCACCTGAATGTTTCGCTCACGCCAGCTCTGCTCCGCATCGGAAAGATAGTCAACGAAAAGCGAAAGGATAGTGTCGACCTCCTCCTTCGGGCGCTTCCAGTTTTCTGTCGAAAAGGCATAAACCGTAACCGCCTTAATTCCGGAATCTCCGCAGTATTCAATTACCTTTTTAAAGACCTTTGCGCCGACTGAATGACCGTATGTACGAGGCATACCTCGCTTCTTTGCCCATCTGCCGTTACCGTCCATAATGAAGGCAATATGCTGAAGCTTACCCTCGCTGTTAGTCACGACGGCCTTGGGAATCTTATTTTTTCCAAGCATAAATCTGTCCCTATTTCTGCACAATTGGGCTGACGCAAAAGCGTCAGCCCGAAAGTGCTTGATGTTTAATAATTAGATTGCCATGATCTCCGAGGTCTTCTTCGCAGTAACGCTGTCAACCTCCTTGATATACTTATCGGTAAGATCCTGAATAGCCTTTTCGGATACCTTCTGCTCATCCTCGGTCATTTCCGATTTCTTCTTCATATCCTTGCACTTGTCGATAGCATCACGACGGATGTTACGGATAGCAACCTTTGCATCCTCACCCATCTTGGCAACCTGCTTCGAAAGCTCCTTACGGCGATCCTCGGTAAGAGCCGGGAAGGAAAGACGGATAACCTTACCGTCATTCTGAGGATTGATACCGAGGTCAGATGCGAGAATAGCCTTCTCGATTGCCTTAAGCGTTGTTGCATCCCAAGGCTGAATGGCAAGGGTGCGGGCATCGGGCGTTGTGATCTGAGCAACGGCGCTTATCTGTGTAGGAGTGCCGTAATACTCAACGGTGATCTTGTTAAGGACGTTGGGATTTGCTCTGCCAACACGTACCGACTCAAGCTCGGTCTGGTAAGCAGCAATGCTCTTTTTCATTTTTTCTTCGTAAACTTTAGTATCGAGTTTCATACTGATAAACCTATGCCTTTCTCAATAAATTACTTGATGATAGTACCGATTTTTTCGCCCTTGATCGCACGAAGAATATTCTGCGGATCGTCAAGTCCGAAAATGTGAAGCGGTATGTTGTTTTCCTTACCGAAGGATGCGGCGGTGCCGTCGATAACCTTCATATCGTTGCTGAGGATCTCCATATAACTGATCTCATCGAGCTTAACGGCGGTAGGATCAAGACGGGGATCGGCGGTGTAAACACCGTCAATATTCTTCGCCATCATAACAACGTCAGCGTTGATCTCCGCCGCACGAAGCATGGCGGTCGTATCTGTCGAGAAGAAGGGACAGCCTGTGCCGCAGCCGAAGATAACGATCTTACCCTTTTCAAGGTGATGAACAGCCTTATTTCTGATATACGGCTCTGCAACCTCATGCATAGCTATCGCAGTCATAACACGGCAATCAACGCCGAGCTGAACGAAAGCATCCTGAATGGCGAGAGCGTTAATGACCGTTGCAATCATACCCATGTGGTCGGCACGGGTACGGTCCATATCGCCGCCCTGACGGCCTCTCCAGATATTACCGGCGCCGACGACGAGTGCAACCTCAACGCCAAGCTCACTGCATTCCTTGATCGACAAACAAATATCTCTGACGAGATTATAATTGAGAATACCGTCCTTCTGCCCCGCAGCGAGTGCCTCGCCCGAAAGCTTGATAAGTACCCTCTTATAACGTGTCGTTGTTTCCATAAAACCTCCTTGCCCGAAGGCATATTTTTGACAAGATTCAATGCTTTTCGCCAAGTTTGCGACATACGCATAAAATCACACAGTAATTCTACCACTTTTTGCCCGATTTGTAAACAGCAATTTTGCAATTTCGGCAAATTTTCTTCTAATTTTTTTATTTATTAACTAAACCTTGACAAATAAGAAAAATAAGGTTATAATAACCCTATAAATGCGATGACGGTGAAGAGTACCCGTAGAATTAGCTTACAGAGAGCCGCAGGAAGCTGGAAATGCGGTAGCGAAAGGACGGCGAAGGTCGCACCGTAGCAGCGGAAAGAAAGCGAAAGCGAGTAGAATCCGCCGTATTCCTGCGTAAAAGGATAAGAGAGCGCACTTTTGTGCGAATTCAGGTGGTACCGCGCTAATGGCGTCCTGTTTTTACGGGGCGCTTTACTTTTTGCTCCGAAAATCCTAAATCAACATAAGGAGAAATGTTATGACAAACGAACTTCCGAAGAATTATAACCCTGCGGAATTTGAAGACCGCCTTTACAAGTTCTGGGAAGAAAACGGCTACTTCCGTCCCTCGGGCGATAAAAGTGCGCCAACCTTTTCGATGGTAATTCCCCCTCCGAACGTCACAGGACAGCTCCACATGGGACACGCCCTCGACGAAACCCTCCAGGATATCCTCGTTCGCTATAAGAGAATGCAGGGCTTCGATACCCTTTGGGTACCGGGAACAGACCATGCGGGAATTGCTACGCAGATCAAGGTCGAGGAGAGACTTCGTGTTGACGAAAGCCTCACACGCTACGATCTTGGCCGCGAAAAATTCCTTGAGCGTGTCTGGGGATGGAAGGACACCTACGAAAGCCGCATCACAGGTCAGCTCCGCAAGCTCGGCGCATCCTGCGACTGGTCACATCAGCGCTTCACGATGGACGAGGGCTGCTCAAAGTCCGTCCGTGAGGTATTCGTTAACCTCTACGAAAAAGGACTCATTTACCGTGGTCACCGCATCATAAACTGGTGTCCCCGTTGCCTTACTGCGCTTTCAGACGCAGAGGTAGAATACAAGGATCAGCCCGGCTTCTTCTGGCATATCAAATACCCGATAATCGGTGAGGACGGTTACGTTGAGGTTGCTACAACCCGTCCCGAGACGATGTTCGGTGATACTGCGATCGCAGTTAACCCGGATGACGAAAACACAAAGCACCTTATCGGTAAAAAGGTTCTTCTCCCTATCGTTAACCGTGAAATACCTGTTATCGCCGACGACTACGTTGAGATAGGCTTCGGTACGGGCTGCGTTAAGATAACCCCCGCACACGATCCGAACGACTTCCTCGTCGGTCAGCGCCATAACCTTGAGCAGATAAAGGTCATGAATGACGATGCGACGATGAACGCATACGCAGGCAAGTACGAGGGAATGGATCGCTACGCTTGCCGTAAAGCGTTGGTTGCAGACCTCAAAGCTGCGGGATATCTCGTAAAGACCGAGCCTCACGATCATAACGTCGGCGTTTGCTACCGCTGCGGAACGACCGTTGAGCCGATGACGTCAGATCAGTGGTTCGTTAAGATGAAGCCCCTTGCCGAGCCGGCAATCGAAGCGGTTGAAAACGGAAGCATCAGCTTCGTTCCCGAGCGCTTCTCTAAAAACTACTTTAACTGGATGAATAACATCCTTGATTGGTGTATCTCCCGTCAGCTTTGGTGGGGACACCGTATTCCTGCCTTCTACTGCGACGAATGCGGCGAGATGACGGTCTCCAAGACCGATATAGATGTCTGCCCGAAGTGCGGAGCAAAGGTTCGTCAGGACGAGGATGTCCTCGACACCTGGTTCTCGAGCGCACTCTGGCCCTTCTCTACCCTCGGCTGGCCCGAGATGACCGAGGATCTAAAGAGATACTACCCGACCGACGTTCTCGTAACAGGCTACGATATTATCACCTTCTGGGTTTCGAGAATGATATTCTCCGGCCTTGAGCACATGAACGAAAAGCCCTTCTCGACTGTATTTATTCACGGTCTTGTCCGTGACGCACAGGGCAGAAAGATGTCGAAATCTCTCGGTAACGGTATTGATCCCCTTGAGATCATTGACAAATACGGTGCGGATGCGCTTCGCTTCGCGCTTGCAACAGGCAACTCTCCCGGAAACGATATGCGCTTCTCCGACGAGAAGATCGAGAGCGCAAGAAACTTTGCAAACAAGCTCTGGAATGCTTCCCGATTCGTTCGTATGAATCTCACGATCGATAAGATCGAGCTTCCGAGCGAGGACAAGCTTGCCCTCGAAGATAAGTGGATCCTTAACGAGTATAACAACCTCGTAAATAACGTCGTTTACAACCTCGACAAGTTTGAAGTCGGCGTTGCCCTCGGTGCTATTTATTCCTTCACCTGGGACATCTTCTGCGACTGGTATATTGAGATCGCAAAGAGCCGTCTTAACGAAAAGGATACCGAGGCAAATCTCACCTGCCAGAACGTGATCGCATACGTTCTCTACGGCACCCTCAAGCTTCTCCACCCCTTCATGCCCTTCATCACCGAGGAGATCTTCGCCTCCCTTCCTCACGAGTGCGACAGCATTATGATCTCTGCATATCCGAAGTATGACGAAGCGCTCTCCTTCCCGACCGACGCAGAAAAGATGAACAAGATCATCGATGCGATCAAGGCGATAAGAGCACGCCGCAGCGAAATGAACGTTCCGCCCTCAAAGAAGGCTACCGTTTATATCGCAACGAAGTATAACGACATATTCGGCGCAAACAGCGAGCCGTTCTTTATGCGCCTTGCATCGGCTTCCTCTGTCGTTGTAGCAGAGGCGTTCAGCGAGAGTGACATCAGCGCAGATAACGCAGTTCAGATCGTAACCGATTCGGCATCTATCTTCCTTCCCCTTTCCGATATTATCGACTTCGAAAAGGAAAGAGCACGTCTTGAAGGCGAAAAGACAAAGGTCGAGGGCGAGATCGAAAGAATCGAAAAGAAGCTGTCGAACGAGGGCTTCGTTTCGAAGGCGCCCGCCGCAGTCGTTGAAGGCGAAAAGGCAAAGATGGCAAAATACCGCGAAACTCTTGACGGTATAATCTCTGCTCTTAATGCTCTGCCGAGGTAAGACATGAAACGGTTTGAAATCAACAACTACAAATGGTCCGATAACGGCTATCAGCCGAAAGCGTGGGCTGAGCTTCATCTGACCGATGAAACTCTTTATATAAAGCTCACCGCCTGCGAAAAGGAGCCTCTTGCACGCTTTGCATACGGCCCCGATGCGCACGTTTATTGGGATAGCTGTCTTGAATGCTTTCTTTCCTTCAACGGAAGTAAATATTATATGAATCTCGAGGCAAACTCTATCGGCGGATACTACTCCGCCTACCGTACAGGTATGGACAACTGCCGCATTGTCGACGTTTTCACAGAGGACGGCAAGCCAAAGCCAACAGTGCTCGACGATATGTGGTATGTTGAAATAACGCTTGATGTAAACAAGATCAAGGAGCTTTTCGGGATTGTAAAGATCGAGAGCATAAGAGGTAACTTCTATAAGTGCGGAGACGAAACTCCGACGCCCCATTTCGGAATGTGGAGCGTTATCGAATCTGACGTGCCCGCTTTCCATATGCCGGAATTCTTCGGTGATATTAACCCTGCGGAGATAATGTGATATGGAGCAAAGTAAGCTTGACAGAATAAATGAGCTTGCCAAAAAGGCAAAGACCGAGGAGCTGACACCCGAAGAAGCAGCGGAGCAAAAGAGGCTCCGCGAGGAGTACATTCTCGAATTTCGCGCAGGCCTGCGAGGAATACTTGATAATACCTATATACAGTATCCCGACGGCACGAAGAAAAAGGTCGAGAAGAAAAAGAAATAAACAAAAAATGACGAGCAGTTTTGCTCGTCATTTTTGCTATTTTTGCTTGTATCTATAAAAAATATTGGCTTTATTATACTTTTCGACGCGCTCACACCGTTTTGTAGGGCGGGGGCTTGCTCCCGCCGCTTCGATCACACGATCACGCTATTGCGGGTAATCATAGTTTACAACACATAATTGTAGGGGGCGACGTCCTCGACGCCCCGTTTGAAGCAAAGTAACATCAATTTTATACGGCGGGAGCAAGCCCCCGCCCTACAAAATCATAATGAAACGTTTTTATTATACGCAACAGAGTAAGCATTGGAGCAGCGGGGCGTCGAGGACGTCGCCCCCTACAAAATCGTGACTCAAATTACATAAACAACTAAAAGGACAGAGATAAAACTCTGTCCTTTTATTTACGGCTCAAATCCCTCGAAAATGAAGGTTTTGTAAAGCTTTTTAGCCTTATTGATATCGTCAGCGCTTTGAGGAGTCCAGCAGACCATATGTGCGCCGAGAAGCGCACAAAGGCGGGCAGAAACGCTATTGTACTTATATTCATAAGCAACAAAATGGGGGCGGGAAAGGAAATTGAGCAGCATATGACGGAGAAGCTGATGAAGCAGTCCCTTATTGTCATCACGCTTGCCGAATGCGGTCGAGAGCTGACCGCGCACTACCTTCGGGCGGTTCTTTTTAAACCAACGCATGTGCATCGGATTAAATGATTCAACACAGTATAAGCCGTCGTAGTCATCAAGAAGCTCGGCAGCCTTCACGCAAACCTCGGTGTCGGTGCTTTCACCCTTGATTTCAGCCACAAGCGGCACCTTGCCGCCTATGACCTCAAGAACCTCACTCAAGGTCGGCACACCAAGAGCCTTCAATTCATTTACAGAAAGCATCGATACATCTTTATCAACACCGAACACTCTTTTTAAGGTGTAATCATGGTGAATTACAGGAATCTTATCGCTCGATAACTGAATGTCAAGCTCAATTCCATAGCCAAGCTCAACGGCCTTCTTAAAGGCAGGGAGCGTATTTTCGATAAGCTCGCCGCCGTGAAGCCCGCGGTGAGCAATATATTTTCCGTCAAATGCCTTCGCCTTTTTGCCGTTAGCCGGGAATATCATAAAGAGATAGATGAGGAGGGCTACGATAATAACAATACCAACGTATATCATATTACTTGCCTTCCTCTACCTTTTTCGCCTCGCCGTGACGAACGCAGAGCATCATAACAAGGGCAAGAGCCACAAATGCGGTAGCATACGGGAAAAGTACTGTTTCGGCAATCTTATCCATCAAGAATCCCGAAAGAAGAGGGGTAATTATCTGTGCCGCCATTGAAGCGGTATAGTAATATCCGGTAAACTTTCCGACGTTTCCTCCGGATGCCATTTCAACAACCATCGGGAAGGAGTTTACATTGATAGTTGCCCAACCAATTCCTGCCATCGCAAAGAGGATATTCATTACCCATACCGAGCTTGATGCATTCATAAACGATGCCGCGCCAAACGCAGCTCCGAGAAGGATAACGCCGCCGATTATTGTCTTTTTACGTCCAAGCTTTGTCGCAACAATACCTGCAGGGATATAGGAAATAATCGCCGCACCTTGCGCTATAAGCATGGTGGTATTGTAGTCCATATTGAGGATGTTCGTTGCATAAACCGAATACTTTGATGTAATCGCATTATATCCGAAGTACCAAAGGGCAACAGAGATGAGAATGAAGATAAGGGATGTTATCTCGCCTCTTGTCAGCTTGCGCTCGATGACCTCCTCACCGTCACTCGATTCCTCAATACCGTATTTTATGCTGTCCTCCTCCATTTCCTTTGCCCAACGCTTTTCCTTAACGGTGGCAAGGAAAATAACAAGAGCGGCAACCATTATGCCTGCGACAACGCCGTAGTAGGCGGTATAGGACATGAAGGAATTCTTAATTGATCCTGTGCCGAAGATTATTCCGAGGACGAGAATCAAAATTCCGCCCGCCGTTCCCATAAGGTTGATGATCGCATTCGCCTTGCTTCTGAGCGGCTTAACTGTAATATCAGGCATCAGCGCAACCGCAGGGCTTCTGAATATCGACATCGAAAGCAGCAGGGCGAGCAGAAGAACGATAAAGATAATAAGCTCGGTATTGTTTTCTGCGGTCTTTCTGCCGACGTAAGAATGACGGGCGGGTGCAACATAGTCGGTATAATCGGGATTCGTCACCGTTTTACCGTCCTTTTCGGTCTCGCACTTGATGGAAACGAAGTCCTCCTTATTGCTGTACAGCTCGGAGAGCTTGAATTTTTCGCCCGACGGTGTCTTAAGCACAACGTCCTTTTCGGAGTCGTAAACGATTGAAAGCGCCGCAGGATCGTCAAGGGCAGACACGTCGCTTATGTTTTTGAGCTGTGCGTTATCGACGAAGGATATTCCGGTTATAAGAAGCGCCGCAAGTATAGTACCGACGGCAATGTACGGAGTTCTCTTTCCCCATTTGCCCTTCGTTTTGTCGGAAATGCTTCCAAAAAAGGGTAAAAGGAAGAGGGATAGGACGTTATCAAGCGCCATAACAACGCCTGACCAGAACTGGGAAAGTCCGAATTTGTTTGTGAGGATGACGGGAATAGTTGCGTCATACGCCTGCCAGAATGCAGTAATCAGAAAAAATGCGAATCCGCATAGGATCGTGCGCTTGTAATTCAGCTTCATAATTATCCGCCTTTGCTTTTATTTTTTATATTAAGGTGTTATTAAAGGTCTTTAACTATTTCCTTGTAACGATCGTATGAGTAGAGCAGGTTGATCGCTTCAAGCAGCGCTTTTGATGAAATGTTGTCGGGGAGTGAGCACCTCTCGGCTAACAGCTTTCGGCGTTCAGCGCTTCCCTCTCCGCCCAAAAAACCGTCACAAAACAGGTCAGTTTTGGTCACTTTTCGGGCATTTTCGGGCGCTTTTTGAGCGCTTTTTGATCCGTTTTTTATCGAAAAAGGCTCTAAAATCGAGTACAAAAGGTCAATATCCATCCCCTCGACTCCGAGCAGTCCTTCCTTCGACGCCTCCGTTTTTCTCCCCTCCTTACCCTCAAGCTTGGGGATATACAGATGGGTGAGCTTTTCACTTTGAATGATGGCGCGAAGATGGTTTCGGAGGACGAGTCCTCCGCCGTCACTGTCGGTTAAAACGATAACGCCGTGCTTGTCCGCAATGCTCTTCAGCATTTGCCTTTTCTTTTCATCCTTGAAAACGCCGAAGCCATTAAGGACTATTATCTCACTTTCGACTATCGAGGAAAGCTTGATTTTGTCATACTTTCCTTCGACGATTATCGGACTTACGAGCCTCAGCTTCTCTTTCACTTTCCTTCTCCGCCTTCTTGCGTTTTATATGGATAAATACGGTTGAGCCGATCGATGCCGCCATAACGAGAACCGATATGATCAGCGGCGCAATATGCGGCCCCTTGCCCCCTACGCCCGTTACCGACATAAAGGATATAACGGGAAGCACGAACACAGAGATAAGCATATCAAAAAATCCGTCCTCAAGAACATTCGCAGTTCCGCTGACAAGCACTATCCCGTAGCTTACCGAGGAAAACACGAAAAGCACCGACAGAAACATCGTTACAAAGCTCTTATTGTGTATCACCGCCAAAGTGAGTGAGGCGGCAACCGCGACAAGCGTCAGCCATCCGAGAGCGATTCCCGGAACGCTTCCGATCGAGATCAGGCTTGAATTAACCGTCTGATAAATTACCGACAGGATCATAACCGAGAGCGTCGGCGCTAATATAAGCGCAGTTACGAATTTATCCTTGAATGCACGGTCAAAGCGCTCGATACGGTCACGCTCCGCATCCAATTTTTTCTTATTCATCGGGCATTGCCCTCCTTATTTTCTCGTAGTCTCGATAATAAGCCTTTCGAGAACCAAATAGTTATCCAGCTTCGAGGATTTTATAAGCAGATCTGCCTCGTAGCACTTTTCGGTCAGCTCTTTCAGGCTTTCAACCGACCATCTGGATGCGCTCTTGGCGTAGAGGCTTGCCTTGTATTCATGGAAGCCAAGCCGTTTTGCGACCTCGGAAAGCGCAATACCGTTTTCCGTTGAGTACTTGATTATTTCAAGGTCACATATTACTCTCGATATGCTTCCGAGAATAATCTCGGGCTTTTCCTTTTGCTTCTTCATCTCATCGAGGATCGAAAAAGCCCTTTCGGTATTGAGATCGAGAATAGAATTTGCAAAATCAAATGCGGCAATTTCCTTTCGCTCGCCGCAGACCTTTATAATATCTTCCGTCGTAAGCTTTTCTCTGCCATGCGCTTTCAGATAGCATGAGAGCTTATCGATTTCGTTTGCCAGGGCAAACATATCACAGCCGCATCTTTCTATGAGCAGCGAAACGGCATCGGGGGGCGCAATAATAAGCTCCGAGGCGAAATGCTTTGCCGTCCATGCGGAAAGGCGAGCCGGCGTTTCTCTTTCGAAAATGACCGGTGTAAGATATTCGGAAAGAAGCTTAAGCTCCTTTGACGGCGCTTTTTTACTTCCGATATCAAATTCGTCCGGCTCGAGGTAGAGAACGAATATATTATACTCGTATTCGGGAAGCCGTGATAAAACAGAAACAAGCCCCTCGAGGTCGCTTTCCGACATATTCGATACATAAAGGGAATTAAGCTCGATAAGCTTTTTTTCCGCCATCATCGGCAGAGGCTCTATTGCGGCGAAAAGACGCTCGGGGGAATAATTATCACCCGTAATCACGATATGATTAAACACATCGCCCTCGTCTACCACTGCACCGCGAAGCGACTGAAGATAATGCCTTTTAAGGTAGTCCTCCTCTCCGCAGAAAAGGTAGCCACCCTTGGGCCTTTTTAGCTCTAAACGAAATTCATTCGGCGTCATATCGGTGTCACCTTAATAAACAGTCGGTTTCTTTCGGTATTTACGCCTCTTATTTCGATACAGTAATCAAGCACCATTGCACCGCCGTTGTCGCCAACTGTGTTTGCGACCTTTCTCGTATTAACGGTAAACTCGACCGGCATATACGGCGTTTCATAGCTGCATCTATGGCGTTTTACAACGGGATCAAAGCAAAACGCTGCATTTAGCTCTCCGCTGCGTGTCATCGTTACTGTATTCTTATTCGAGATATCAAAAATAAGCGTCGTAACACACTCGCACCCGATCTCCTCCGGCTCCTTGTATGTTATATACGCTTTTCCGTTTTCAGTGCGATATTCGCCTCTTACAGTATATTCGATGACCTCGTCGCACTCTTCGCTTATCATATCATAAGGAAGGCGCTCGCCGCTGTCGGAGCGAAAATAGCCGTCCTTAAGGGTTGAGGTATATTTTTCTGCGAGAGCAAGGTCGGTCACAGTTGATTTTATCTTGATCTTAACGTCCACGTTTATATCCGTTCCCAAGTGAATTTATACATAGTTAAGTATAGCACAGCTTCTGTCTCTTGTCAACAATTTGGGCGCTGTGCGGATATGTAGGCTGCAATTTGACGGAAAAATTGCAAAGGTTGCTATAATTAGTGATTTTTGACAATTTCAGGTTGACAATGTCAGAAAATGATGTTACAATGTATAAGTACAAGCTTAAAAAATACTTTTTTCTAAGCCAAAAACATTCGCCTATGCGAAATATTCGGGAGGACATTATGTCTGACAAATTAAGAGACGAGCAAACCGATTTTCTGTTCAAGGCTATACTATCGCTTGCCGACCTTGACGAATGCTACGCATTTTTCGAGGATCTTTGTACCGTTTCCGAAATCCGTGAAATGGCAAAGCGTCTGACAGCAGCAAGAATGCTCAACAAGAACTACATTTATTCAGACATTGCAGAGCAGACGGGACTCAGCACCGCAACCATCAGCCGCGTTAACCGCTGTCTGAAATACGGAAGCGACGGTTATGCCGCTGTTATTCCCCGCATTGAAAAGCGCAGATGAGTTATTCCGCAATTGCCGAGTGCTATGACGCACTCAATTCACACATCGACTATGAATCATTTTCTGACTTTCTGAGTCGCGAGATTAGAGCCGGCGGTATTACCGACGGCTCTATTGTTCTTGACCTCGCCTGCGGAACGGGTAATATTACCCTTCCCCTTCTTCACCGCGGCTACGATATGATCGGCGTTGACCTTTCGGGAGATATGCTTAATGTCGCAAGAAGAAAAAAGGACGGCGAAAAGGTTCTCTGGCTCTGTCAGGATATGAGAAGCTTCGAGCTTTACGGAACCGTCGGTGCCATTGTGTGCTGTCTTGACAGCATAAATTATCTTACCTCCCGTCAAGGGCTGAATAAGTGCTTCTCCCTCGTTCACAACTATCTTGATCCTGACGGAATATTTATCTTTGACGTAAATACGCCCTATAAATTCGAGGCTGTTTATGGAAATAATCACTATATTCTCGAAAACGATGGAATTTTCTGCGGCTGGCAGAATTATTACGATCGGAAATCGGGGCTTTGCGATTTTGAGCTTTCCTTCTTCTATGAAAATGATGACGGCAGCTATACCCGTCTTGACGAAAGTCAGACCGAGCGTTGCTATTCCCTGAAAACGCTTCAAAACCTGCTTATCAAAAACGGCTTTGAAATTATAAAAATCGTTTCCGACTTCGACAATTCGCCCGTTACAGACGTAAGCGAGCGGGCATATTTTATCTGTCGCGCGATAAAATGATATATTATTCTTGATTTGTTCATTTATCGGTGGTATGATGTATTTAGTTTCTTCCGGGAGTTTATCAATGAAAAAATTTTTATCGTTAATAATTGCGCTCGTTACTCTGTCGACGCTCTTCACGTTTTCCTTTTCCGCTTCTGCAAAGTCCGTTCACAAAAACACTATAAATCTTATCGGAATCAAGAAAAACGAATCGGGCGCAGGCTATAATTGGGACAACTACGAGAGCACTCTTACCCTTGACGGTCTTAATCTGAAAACCGATGAGGACTTTGGATTAAAAATACTTGACGGCGCAACCGTCGTTTTAAAAGGCAACAACTATATTGAGGCAAAGAAAGCCTCGGTATTCCTTGAAGGAAAGGTCGTTTTCAAGGGCAGCGGAACGCTTACGCTCGTTTCGGAGATCGGCATCTTCTGCAGCTCGGCTGATTCTACCGATTCCGTTTCAATTCTCGGCGGCAGCTATGAAATTACAAGCACGAGCTTCGGCATCGTTTCCGATTTCCACCGGGTTTCATTTTCTAACTGCGACGTATCTGTCAGAACCGAGTCCGACATCGCAATAAAAGCACAGGCGATAACGACAGGCGCAAATACCGTTATAAATGCTAACGGCTCGATTTCGGGCAAGGAAAAGATTCTTATTGAATCGTCCTCAATTACCGTCAACGCAAAGGGGGCAGCTCTTCTTTCCGACAAGCCCGTCGTCTTTAACAATGTAACCCTGAAGGCGGGAGAAAGCTCGGACAAGCTTTCGGTAATTGATCTTGAAAAGTCCTCCTACGAGGGACAAAAATCCATTCAGGTCATTTCAAAATATGACGGACAGAAAAAGAGCCTTTTCTTCGGAGATGGCGTTCCGAGATACGTTGACGTAATCGTTATGGTGCTGGGACTTGCGGCGGTTGTTTGCGCAGTAGTTATTCCCGTTGTTTACAAAAAGAAAAAGGCTGCCGAAGCAATCGCAAAACGTGATGCGGCAGAGGCTGAATCAAACACTAAAAAGAAATAAATTATTCCTCGCTTCGGCGAGGAATTTTCTTTACAATGTTTACAGATTTTATTTATATTGTTTATTGACTTTTCTCTCGGTATAATATATTATAATTATAGATAGCAATTTTGAGGGACGATTATGAAGTTTTTAAGTAAAATTTCAATATTTTTCCTTACCGCCGCCATTTTTATGTCGGCGTTTGTTGTCTTTGCGGAAAACACTTCAACAAGCCCCACTCTGGTATTTACGGTAAATGTTTCTAAAGCAAACCGCCCAGAGGACAGCACGGTAGAAGGGCTTAAAGCTAAAATCAACCTCGCCATAGGCCCTCCCTTTTATGCCTTGACGAGAGATTATCCCGACCTTGCGATGTGGACAAGCGGATGCAAGGTGAGCTCTTCAATTTCAAGTCAGACGACAGGCACAAGGCCGATCCATACTCTTACAAGCATTGAATATACCCTTCTGCCCTTCGAAAATTTTGACGATCCTAAGGGCATGTACGATCAGCTCCGGGCAGTTGTTGATGCGTTTACCCCGGTAGGCGATACGATGTATGACAAGCTCGTTTCTATTCACGACTACATCTGTCAGATAAACACCTACGTCTCGAATTCTCCTCATTGCTATTCTGCCTACGGCGCACTAGTCGACCGTCAATCAGTTTGCGAGGGATACGCAGAGGCATTTAAGCTTCTTTGCGATAAAATCGGAGTTGACTGTATTGTCGTTACGGGACTCTCTCCATCCGCACCCGGCGCTGCGATGGGAAATCATATGTGGAATCTCGTTCGCATGGATGACGGAGAATGGTATGCTGTTGACGTTACTTGGGACGATGCAGGTGACATAGCAGGAAATTACAACTATTTCCTTATCGGCGCAGATACCGTCGTGAATGGCTCGACATTTACGGAGAGCCACGTTACGACCTATGACTTCGTAACAATAAGCGGCTCGGATAAGACGATACCGTCTCTGCAATATCCGACAATATCGAGCGTTCCTTACGATAAGGAAAACGGAAAAATTGAATACGAATTCGGCGGCGAGCGTTTCCACTACGCTTTTTTGGACGATCTCCAGAAGGAGATTTACGATAATATGCTTAACGCCCTTCGCACGAATATGCCGTCAAATCCTTCGAAACCGCCGTCTTCCGACACAACGGGCACGGTAGCGCCTCCTGTTTCAACAACTGATCCGAGCACGACAACGCCTGAGGAATCAACCACGCCTCCGACAGCTTCAACAACACCCGAGGAATCAACTACGGTTGAAAGCACGACTCAGCTGCCGTCAACCACGCCGGAAGAATCGACTACGCCTACCGAGTCAACTACACCGGAAGAATCAACTACGCCTAATGAGTCGACTACCCCTTCGGATTCTACGACGGTGAATACGACAGCGCCTGACGAAACCAAAAAGAACGATACAACCGTATCAGACACCTCAACTCCGGAAAGCTCAACCAAGCCAACAGCAGATACAACGACCGAGAAGCCAACTGAGCCGCCTGTTTCAAGCACAAACGAGGAGACTCCCCCTCCGAAAGCAGACGTCTCAAGCCTACCCGATCAGTCGAGCAGTATTACGACCGTGATTAACGATAACGATGCACAAGCTAAAGAGGTTCAAAGCCTTTATGAAATCGTAACAGTCACAGTAATCGTATGCTCGATCACCTGCTTGGCAATAGCGCTGGTGTTCTTCGTAATAAAGTTCGCAAAAAAATATAAGGATGATTAAATACACCGCAGGAAACCTGCGGTGTATTTTTTATTTTCGGTTTACGATTGCTGCCAGCATTTCGGCAGCATCGGCACGAGTAAGAGGCTCGGTCGGCTCAAAAAGTCCGTTTTCTGTTCTGACTACGCCTATATCGATCAGCGCACAGACCGCATCGAGAGCATAAGACGGTACGCTTTCGATATCGTCAAAAACAGGAACGGTTTTTGCGTTCTCCGCATCAATAAGAGCATCGAGAATCACGCACGCCTCTGCCTTCGTTACGTTTCTTGCTATGTCAATAGCTGAAAGCTCCTCCAGGCTTATAATCGAATACTCGTAGGCGGTAAGAAGGTACGGACGGTACTCCTTCGGATAACCGTTAACTATCTTTGATATTTCGCTTGTCGTATTTTCCTTCAGCGGAATATTTGCTGCGGTCATTGACGCTTTCAGAAAATCTCCGTATGAAACCTCTTTGTCGGGCATGAATACGTTTTCGCCCTCGTCAATTCTGCCCTTCATTATTCCCATCGAATCAAGAAGAAGCGCGCCGTAATGTCCTGAACTGAATATCATGTCCTTAAACACGCCAACGCCGTCGTTTCTTCCGACCGAGATATCGATCCTGATCTTCTCGGAGCTATTACCGTAGGAATCAACCGCAATGAAGGAAAAGCTATCGTTACCTATATAATTCTTCGTGGGTGTGTATGTATATTCGCCGCTTACTCGGTCTTTTACTGTAAGCAATCCTTTTTCGGGATAGGAAACTATCTCGTATTTTACGCTGTCGCCCTCGGGATCTACCGCTCTCATGCTTCCGCTGACTGCTATGTTTTTATAGGTTTTGAGACGGAAAAAGCTACCGTCAATGCCGATTGAGGTTGGAGAATAATTGCGCTCGTCAATAAAATGCAGAACGGCGGTATATGCATATTCGCTTCCTGCGGTAAAGCTAAACTCCGCTTTTTTCGTTCCGCTGTTTGGCGTGAAAACAAGGGAGGATAGGCTCGATGCGGTTATTGCCTGCCCTTTTGTCACGACAAGCGAGCCGAGTGTCAGTCTACCTGCGCTTGATGGAGGCAGGGATGTTATAATGATATTATCAAGGTCGCTCACTCCGAGCGCATTTTGAAATTCAGACTGTGAGAAGCTTATTTTTTCTCCGCTTTGAGTTGACATTATAATTGGATTGGATGCGGCAATTATATTCAATGCCGGAGAAAGCGGCTTTTGGCTTGTTGCTCTGCTATGCGGTGCAAGTGACACGATCATACAGATAAGGACGGCTGACGCTATCACAAGCTTTACGATATTTTTCATCTTTTGCCTCCGATAAGAAAAATTTAAGTGTTTACAAAATTTACTTGTATGTTTACCGTTTTTAACTTATAATAAGAATATGCCGATCAAGCAAGCGTTATGACGGAGGTACGTATGAGAACTGTTATTTTAGCTGAACACGACGGCATGCTTTTACGTGAATATCTTCGCAACGTAATTAAGCTTTCTCGCGCAGAGCTCACGGCGCTGAAAAAGCGTGAGGACGGAATTATGCTGAACGGAAATCACGTTACCGTTCGTGCCGTGCTGAGGGCCGGTGACGAGCTTGTTCTGTCCCGTGACGATATTTCGTCAAGCTGCGGGGTTATCCCCGTGGATCTTCCTCTTGAGATTCTTTATGAGGACGACGATGTTATTGCGCTGAATAAGCCTCCCTTCATGCCTACTCATCCTTCACACGAGCATCAGTCCGATACCCTTGCCAATGCTCTTGCCTTCTATTTTGAAAGCAAGGGCGCGCCATTTGTTTTCCGTGCCGTAAACCGTCTTGACCGTGACACAAGCGGCGTTGTTCTTGTGGCAAAGAATAAGAGCGCTGCTTTTGTTTTGGCAAAGCAGATCGCTGAATTTAAGGTTGTTAAGAAATACATTGCGATTGCCGAGGGAACACTTTTAAGCGGTGGCAAAATTGAAGGAAGCATCCGGCGAATCGAAGAAGGCAAAATGGCACGGGGAGTGTTCAAGGACGGGCAATATGCGCTTACCGAATTCGAGGTTTTGGGCGTAAAGGATGGTTTATCCACCCTGCTTGTAACGCCGAAAACCGGACGGACACATCAGATTCGTGTTCATTTTTCTTTCATCGGTCATCCTCTACTCGGTGACACGCTTTACGGTAACGAAAGAGGAAGTGAGCTGATTTGCCGTCAGGCGCTTCACGCTTATTCCCTTACCTTCTCGTTGCCTTCAAATAATGAAACAATTACCATTACCGCCCCGCTACCGGGCGACATGGCCAAAATAGGTGTTTATGAGCAAAATTAAACGATATTTCAAAAGAGCAATTGAGTTAACCCCGCTTTGGGCGAAAATCTCGCTTTGCCTTGGCGTGCTATCTGCGGTTTTATACTTGATCTTCATATTGTCTCCGAGCTTTTCCGATTTCTTTAATCGCTATCCTGCTTCGTTTTTAAGATGGCTTTTGTCGGTAATTTCGGGGTTTTTTCCCTTCTCGCTTGCCGAGACTGCCGTTATGCTTTCTCCGCTGATTTTCATCGCAGTAATAATTAAAATCTTTAAGGTGGCAAGGAAAGGTCTAAAGGACACCTTCAAGATGTTCGTTTCGATGCTTTCCGTCCTTTCGCTGATTTTTACTGCCTTTTCTTTTCTCTTTGCTGCGGGTTACCGTGGGACGACTCTTGATAAAAAGCTTGGTCTTGAAAGAACTGCGGTAAGCGCCGCTGAACTAAAATCAACTGCAAACACCGTTTTGACTGAGCTTGTTAAGCTCGAGGGTGAAATAAGCTACGCTCCTGACGGTAGCTCGATTATGCCGTATTCCTTTTTTGAAATGGATGATAAGCTTCAGGATGCCTATATTAAGGCATCGAAAAAGTATGATTTTCTGCCCTCATTCAAAAGCTCTGTTAAACCCATAATATTAAGTGAGCCTATGACATACACTCACATTTCGGGCGTTTATACCTTCTTCACAGGCGAAAGCAACGTAAACACGAACTTCCCCGACTACTGTTTACCCTACACCGCCGCACACGAGCTTGCGCATCAGCGTGGAATTGCACGTGAGGACGAGGCGAATTTCGTTGCTTTTCTCGTTTGCATCGAAAGCGGCGATCCTTATATTCGCTACTGCGGATATATGGGCGTTTACGAATACCTCCTCTCGGCGCTTTACAGCGCTGACAGCACGGCGTATTACGAGCTTATCAACAAGACATCAAGACAGCTTGTCGGTGAAATAGCGGCTTATAATGCGTTTTTTGATAAATACCGTGACAATGTAGTTGCTGATGTCAGCGGCACGGTAAACGATAATTTCCTTCAATCGCAGGGACAATCAGCAGGCTCACGAAGCTACGGCATGGTTGTTGATCTGGCTGTGGCGTATTATAAAGATAAATAACCAAAAAGCAAGAACGCTTACGTTCTTGCTTTTTTGGTTTTTCTTTTCTTTACTACCATAGCAATCACAACAGCGACTCCTGCAAGGAGAGCGGCAGAAGCTACAGATACGGTTATTATAGCGGTGGTATTGTGGCGTTCGCCGTCACTATCGACTACACCGAGAGTATGACCACAGACGTTACATACCAAATCCGACTCATCGTCAAAGGTATGTTCCTTGCTATATGCGGTATAAATCTCACCGTTATATTCTATATTCTTCACTACACACGGCAGCGACTCAAATTGAGCAGAAATGTCTTCGATACTGCTTTTGACGCAAATCGCTGTGCCCATGTCAATAATTAACTCGTCAACAATATCATCGTTTTGGGCAACCGTCGCAGAGTCAATATATATCATATTTAATTTTCTGCAGTCATAAATGATTCTGCCGTTAATACTGGTCACTCCCGAAGGAATAGTTATGCTCGTCAAGCTTTTACAACCTCCGAAAGCGCCTGAATAAATTGTGGTCACACTATCGGGAATAGAGATGCTCGTCAAGCTTATGCACCGTCCAAATGCATCTACACCAATTGAGATCAAGCCGTTTGAAAGATTGATGCTTGTTAAACTTGAACAGTCTACAAACGCTCCTTCATCTATTGTTGTAACGCTGCCGGATATAACTACACTTGCTAAACCTTTGCAATTACGGAATGAATACCTACCAATTTTAATTACACCATCCGGAATAACTATGTTCGTTAAGCTTGAACAACCGAGAAAAGCGGAGTAGCCAATTGTGGTCACACTATCCGGGATTTCTATGTTCTTTAAGCTTGAGCACTGAGAGAAGAAAGCCGCATCTATTGAGTTTAAACCATCCGGGAGCTCAACATAAGTAAGGGATACACAATCTGAAAACATGCTGTCACCCATAGACGTTACACTGTCCGGAATAATTATACTCGTCAGCTTAGAACACGACTCAAACGCGCCGTTGTTAATTGATGTTACGCTGTTGGGAATAGTAATACTTATTAGGTTTGAACACCCCCAAAATGCCGATTCGCCAATCGAGGTTACACTATCCGATATAATAACTTTTTTTAAGCTCATGCATCCTGAAAAGGCATAGTCGCCAATTGTTGTTACTCCATCGGGGATAACAAAATCTTCACCCAAAGGATGTCCGTTAACAAAAAGCTCTGCTTTTTGGTAAAGAGGATTCGATTCATATCCCGAGAATTTAATCCTCAGCCATGCTTTTATATCGGTAATATACACAGTCTGAATGTTTAGACAAAGTGAAAAGGCATTATTGTTAATCAAAGTCACACTCTCCGGAATGGTTACACTTGTCAAGTTCGAGCATCCAAAGAAGGTATAGGGCAAAATTGATTTTACTCCGCTTGGAATAATTATTTCTATTAGATTTGAGCATTCATAAAAAGCACTACTTCCTATTAAGGTTACACTGTTCGGAATAGTAATTGCGGTTAAATTTGAACAATTGTAAAAGGCGCATTCGCCAATTATTGTTACACCTTCAGGAACACTGACGCTTGTTATGACTGAGCAATTGTAAAAAACATAATTACCGATTTTCTTTACTCCGTCGGGAATAACAAGAGCTCCGACGAACGGTTTTTCATCAAGGAACAACAATGTTCCTTTTCGGAACGGGCTTGAATCCTCATCTGACAGCTTTGTCTCACACCATGCTGCTATGTCGGCTATATGCACCGCTGCAATGTTTTTGCAACCGGCGAAAGCGGAGCTGCCAATCGAGGTTATGCCTCTGCCGATTTTTACGCTTGTTAAACTGCTGCAATCGGAAAACGCCATATCTTCAATTGAGGTCACGCTATCGGGAATTTCTATACTGGATAGATTGCCACAATAGCGAAATGCGCCTTTATGAATACAAGTTATGTTATTTCCCATTTTTACGCGCGATAATAGGGTACATCCACTAAAGGCATGCTCGCCGATCGTCGTTACACTATTCGGAATAGTAACGCTCTTTAAGTACCTGAAGTTAAAGAAGGCGCTGTCGTAAATTGTGGTAATGCCATCCTCTATAATGACCTCGGTAACTGTTTCTGCCAAGGTCGGATCAATACCCTCCATAGCACCGTTACCGCTGACGGTTAAGACTGTACCATTAAGCTCCCATGTGCAGGCGCCCGTTGTGGCTTTTATAGCCGCACTTGCACTTGTTGCGCAGAAAATAGCGATGACAGAAACAGTCATCAGCGCAAATATGATAATTAATAGCTTTTTCATATTTCCTCCTTCCGAAATAGATCTATACGGATTCACACTAAGACGGGTTGCTTACCTTACACTTGTTATAAAATCGGAAAATGAAAAGTCCTTACGTTTTTCAAAAAAACTAAGTATATTGTCATAATAATTATATCATAATGATGCGGCAGTGTCAACGCAGGGCAAAACACCACGTTTCCGAGCGTTTTTGAGGTTGACTTTATATCGGGAATGTGTTACAATAGCCAAGTGTGTAAAAACGAAATGAGGAATTATAATGATTACAGTATCAGATCTCAGCTTTCAGTTCGGTGGTCAGCTTCTTTTCAAGGACGTTGAGCTGAAGTTTACTCCCGGAAACTGCTACGGCATTATCGGTGCTAACGGCGCGGGAAAATCGACCTTTTTAAAAATCCTTTGCGGTGAGCTTGAACCGACGAAGGGTGCGGTTATAATCCCCGACACCGTCAGAATGTCGGTCCTCCGTCAGGATCACTTTGCCTTTGACGAGTTTACCGTTCTTGATACCGTCATTCAAGGAAACAAGCGCCTTTATGATATTATGAAGGAAAAGGACGAGATTTATCTTAAAGAGGACTTCACCGACGAGGACGGTCTTCGTGCCTCGGAGCTTGAAGGTGAATTTGCAGAGCTGAACGGCTGGGAGGCGGAGTCCGATGCCTCTAAGCTTCTTCAGGGCTTGGGGCTTTCAGATTCTATTCTTTACGATTACATGTCTACCTTGAAGGAAAGCGAAAAGGTCAAGGTCCTTCTTGCTCAGGCGCTTTTCGGAAATCCCGATATTATTCTTCTCGACGAGCCGACAAACGGTCTTGATATTGATGCCGTTCGCTGGCTTGAGGATTTTCTCTCTGACTATTTCGGCACCGTACTTGTCGTTTCTCACGACCGTCACTTCCTTAATAATGTCTGCACCAATATCGTTGATATTGACTACGGCTCAATTAAGATGTACGTCGGCAACTACGAGTTCTGGTATGAATCCAGCCAGCTTATGCAACGTCTTATCAAGCAGCAGAATAAGAAGAACGAGGACAAGATCCGCGAGCTTCAGGCGTTTATTTCACGATTCTCCGCAAACAAGAGCAAGTCCCGTCAGGCAACTGCACGCCGCAAGCTTCTTGACAAGATTGCCCTTGAGGAAATCCCTGCGTCGAGCAGACGTTACCCCTTTATCGGCTTCGATATGGACCGTGAAGCGGGCAAGGACATTCTGTTTGTTAACGATCTTACCAAAAGCGAAAACGGCGAGATTTTGTTCAGAAACCTCACCTTTACCGTGAACAAGGGCGACAAGATCGCTTTCGTTGGTAACGAGCAGGCAATAACTGCTCTGTTCAGAATCCTCATGGAGGAAATCGAGCCTGACAGCGGATCGTTTAAATGGGGCATCAGCATAACGAAATCCTACTTTCCTCATGATAATACCGAGTATTTCAACGGTTGTCACGATTCGATTCTCGACTGGATGCGCCGCTATTCCAAGGACCAGACCGAAACCTACTTAAGAGGCTTCCTCGGTAGAATGCTTTTCTCGAACGAGAGCGTATTCAAGGAGGTCAGCGTGCTTTCCGGTGGTGAGAAGGTCAGATGTATGTTCTCACGCATGATGCTTTTCGGCTCGAACGTGCTTCTTCTCGATCAGCCGACCGACCATCTCGACCTTGAATCTATTACCGCTGTAAACCACGGTCTTGATAATTTTAAGGGCAACGTGCTGTTTACCTCTCATGACTATGAGATAGTGAATACTGTTGCGAACAGAATTATTGAGATCAAGCCAGACGGCTCCTTCGTTGACCGTCAAGGCAACTATGACGACTTCGTTGAATATAAGAAGTCACAGGGCATACTGAGCATTACACTTTGATATAAAAAAACAGCCACGGTCGTGGCTGTTTTTTATTATCTTATATTCTGTATCAATTGGATTGAGCAGGATCACCGTGAGAAAAGTGCTCGCTTCCCTTTGCGCCGCAAATGCAGGAATAATAGTATGTAGCGGCTTCGGTTGCGGATGCGTTCGTTCTGAGATATTTCTCTTCTACCTTCTTCTGATCGTAGACATGAACTCCCGTCGGGCTTCCGTCCTCAAATACCGCAGTTCCTACTTCGCCGCAAACGCAGGAATAATAGTAGGTTGCAGGATGAGTACAGTCAGCTGCCGATGCAAAATACTTGGAGTCGTAACGCTTCTGGTCGAAGATGTGAGCAGTTGCGCTACCTACTGTGAAGGTCGTAGGGCCGACAGCACCGCAGGTGCAGGAATAGTAATAAGTAGCCGGAGCCGAGCAGGAAGCAGCAGCTTTAAGATACTTATCGGATGTATCCTCAATGGAATAGTTATGCTCGAGAACTGCGCCGTCGTCGAAAAGCTCAACGCCTCTGAGTCCGCATACGCAGGAGTAATAATAAAGAGTGCCGTGAGTACAGGTGGGCATTGCTCTTACGTAATCAAGCTCGGTAACCTTCTGATCGAACACGTGAGTTCCTATGCTGCCGTATACGAAGGTTTTAGTTCCTCTCGTACCGCATTCGCAGGAGTAGTAGTACTTCGCACGGGTAGCGCAGGTTGCTCTCGCCGCAAGGAACTGAGACGAGGTATTCTTTTTATTAAATGTATGCTGATGGTCTGTCTCGCTTACAACGGGAGCTTCCGTTGTTTCTTCGGTTGACGACTCATCGGGAACGGTTGTTTCCGTATTCTCCGTAGTAATTTCTGGTGTCGTCTGCTCGGCAGTTGTGCTTTCTGTACGACCGTCTGACGAATCGTTATCACATGCAGCTACCGCAAATACGAGGAACACTACCAGCATCAGACTGACAAGGGAACGCATAAATTTTTTCATTTGCTAATCTCCTCTTTGAATTAGAGTAAATAGTTGCT
>JAZNXR010000075.1:0-8325 GCA_045593985.1 Eubacteriales bacterium | reverse complement strand
AAACGGACAGTCGAGGACGCCTGTCCCTACAATGACGTACCAAAGCTCCGCCACGTCATCTTGCCTTCCCCTGAGGGGAAGGTGGCATTTGCGGAGCAAATGTCGGATGAGGTAGGTTGCGAAGCAACCGTGTTCCAAAGTAAGTCGGAGGCCAAGCGGTCTTAGGAAGACAACTCTAGGTTGCAACTCCTTGGCTCACAGAACGACATGGCTACGATCCGACTTTGTGGATAAAACAGCCACCGAGGATTTCGCCTCGGCTTGTCCTTTCTCTTACTTTGCGGAAATCTGCCCGTGATTTCCCGCTCTGTATCTGTTTGTAGGTAATAACGCCGCTTTGTCAGGTTTTTCGCAAGAGTTATAATTTATCCTTATCAGTATAATAAATATCACCCGCAAAAAACGATGTTACATTCCTTTGAAACACCTCATCCACCGCAGGCGCAGCGCCTGCTGTCCCCCTTCCCCAAGGGGAAGGCAAGATAACGCCCCGATGCTTCGCCACGTTATTTGTAGGGGGCGACGTCCTCGACGCCCCGCATAAAAACGATGTTACATTCCTTCAAAACACGGTTGCTTCGCAACCTACCTCATCCGACATTTGCTCCGCAAATGCCACCTTCCCCTCAGGGGAAGGCAAGAGGGCGTGGCGAAGCTTCGACACATCATTGTAGGGACAGGCGTCCTCGACTGTCCGCACCAAAAACAATGTAACGTCCCCTATCAAAATGCCCAAAACTCCTTTACTTCATCTAACTACTATGGTAAAAAGGTAAAATTTTGTATTTTTCCCACGAACCCCTTGACTAATCTCTCACAAAATTATATAATTATTTTATTGTTTTACAAATCAAATTCAACGCCCTTCGCCCGACGGAAGGAGCGTAATACAAAAAGTCGGAGAAACGGATATTATCATGAACAGAGTTTATAACTTTTCAGCGGGCCCTTCGATGCTTCCCCTCCCCGTGCTTGAGCAGGCACAGCGTGAGCTTATCTGCTACGGCGAAAGCGGAATGTCAGTAATGGAGATGAGCCACCGTTCTCCCGATTACGAAGCAATCATAAAGGCGGCAGAGGCAGACCTCCGTGCCCTTATGAATATCCCCGATAACTATAAGGTTCTCTTCCTTCAGGGCGGAGCATCCACCGTATTTGCGTCGGTTTGCTATAATCTTCTTACCGGCACAGGCAAGGCAGACTACATCGTTTCCGGTCAGTTCTCAAAGAAGGCTGCACAGGAAGCAAAGAAGTACGGCGATATAAGAATCGTCGCTTCCTCCGAGGATAAGAACAATACATATATTCCGCAGACAAAGCGTGAGGACTTCCGTCCCGATGCAGATTACGTTCACATCTGCTTCAATAACACCATCTACGGAACGAAGTATAACTATATCCCCGACACCGGTGATATTCCGCTTGTTGCCGATATGTCCTCCTGCATCCTCTCCGAGCCTGTTGACGTAAGCAAGTTCGGCGTAATCTACGCAGGCGCACAGAAGAACGTAGCTCCCGCAGGACTCACTATCGTTATCGTCCGTGAGGATCTTCTCGGCAAGTGCCGTCCCGACACCCCCGCAATGTTCGATTGGAAGCTTATGGCAGACAACGACTCTATGTACAACACTCCCCCCTGCTACCCGATCTACGTTGCAGGCCTCGTATTCAAGTACATTCTCAACCTCGGCGGCCTCACCGCAATGAAGGAATATAACGAGAAGAAGGCCGCAATCCTCTACGATTACCTCGATAATCAGAGCTACTATACCGCACCGGTTGAAAAGGCCTCCCGCTCGATCATGAACGTAACCTTCGTAACAGGCGATCCCGATCTCGATAAGAAGTTCGCATCCGAGGCAGGAAAGAACGGCTTCAAGAATATCAAGGGACACCGTTCCGTCGGCGGTATGAGAGCTTCTATCTACAACGCAATGCCCATCGAGGGTGTTATGGCTCTTGTCGAGTTCATGAAGAACTTTGCGGAAAATAATCCCAAGGCATAAGAGAGGTAAAACATATGTATAACATCAGATGTCTTAACAAAATCGCAAAAATCGGTACCGATAATTTCGATACCGCAAAATATACCGTTAGCGATGACTGCGCAAACCCCGATGCTATCCTCGTCCGTTCGGCAAAAATGCACGAAATGACGTTCAACCCCGAGCTTCTCGCAATCGGCCGTGCAGGCGCAGGCGTAAACAACATTCCCGTTGAAAGATGCGCAGAGGAAGGAATCGTCGTATTCAACACCCCCGGCGCAAACGCAAACGGTGTTAAGGAGCTTGCAATCGCCGCGCTCCTTCTCGCTTCACGTAACGTGGTCGGCGGCATCGAGTGGGCGAAGGCGCACACCGGAGAAACAGGTGTAGCGGCTCTTGCCGAAAAGGAAAAGTCGAAGTTCGCAGGCTGTGAGATCGAGGGCAAGTCCCTCGGCGTTATCGGTCTCGGCGCAATCGGAGGACTTGTAGCAAACGCCGCAAAGGGACTCGGTATGAAGGTCTACGGATGCGATCCCTTCATCACCGTTGAGGCAGCATGGGGACTTTCCCGTTCTATCGAAAAGGCGGCATCCTACGACGATATCTACGCTTCCTGCGACTATATCACTCTCCACGTTCCCGCAACCAAGGACACGACGGGAATGATCAATAAGGAAACCCTCTCCAAGATGAAGGACGGCGTTAAGATCATCAACCTCGCAAGAGCAGAGCTTGTTAATTCGGCAGATATGATCGAAGCAATAGAAAGCGGCAAGGTTTCTGCATACGTTACCGACTTTATCACCGACGATCTTCTCGGCGTTTCCGACAAAATCGTCTGCATCCCTCACCTCGGCGCATCGACCGAGGAAAGCGAGGACAAGTGCGCTATCATGGCAGCGAAGGAGCTTATCGAATACCTCGAAAAGGGTAATATCAAGAACTCCGTAAACTTCCCGAATGTCGAGCTTCCCCACACGGGCGATGCACGAATCTGCATTATGCACAGAAACGTCGCAGGTGTCCTCTCGAAGATCTCGACCGCAGTTGCAGCTGAAAACATCAACATCGAAAACATGGTCAGCCGTAGCCGCGGCAATTACGCATACACGATCGTTGAAATCATCGGACAGGTTTCAAAGGAAACTCTAAACGAGCTTTCCGCAATCGAGGAAACCATCCGCATAAGAATAATTTGATCTCGGCGTTCGTAAAGCCCTGCGGAAAAACCTACGAAGAACAGCATAAGGCGGCATACGAGCTTCTCTATGCCGCCGCTTCATTTCTCGGTTTAACCGTCGGAAAGGTAAAAAAGGACGATAGCGGCAAGCCGTTTTTCGCCGATACAAGCGGCGTGTTTTTCAGCATCGCACACGCCGACGGCATGGCAGCCGTCGCAATCGGAGACAGTAACTGCGGTATTGACATCGAGGGAAACCGAAGCGTGTCCTCTCGCATCCGGGAAAAATGGCTCGGAGGCGCCGGCGAGGAGGAGGCGATCCTTTGCTGGACGAAGCGTGAAAGCTACGGAAAATACGAAGGAAGCGGATTTTTTGCCGAGCCGAATTATGATAACGTGTCCTTTACGACGTTCACATTAAACGGCTTCACAGTTACCGTCTGCGCAGATAAAAACGAAACGGTGGAAATAAAAGAAATATAAACAGGCGACTTATGTCGCCTGTTTTTTGTTCACTCTATCGCGGAAGTTCAAACGCTTCGGCTTTTTTGCCTCCCTTGTGTAAAGGGAGGTGCCGAGTGTAGCGAGGCGGAGGGATTGTTTATAAAACGTTTCTAACTTCTTACAATCCCTCCGTCAACTTCGTTGACACCTCCCTTTACACAAGGGAGGCTTACGGTGCGCCCTACAACAAACTCTCTATCTCCCCCTTGAAATCCCTCTCCGAATATGTTATACTATAATGTAATTCATCTTGAAAGGAAAAATATCATGTCAGAATCAAGAATTCTCGCCTCGGTAGGCGGGGTAAATATCACCGAAGCAGAAGTAACCGAAGCTATCCTCTCAATGGGCGAAAGAGGCCGCTCGCTTATGAATCCCGAAGGACAGAGAATGGTCCTCGAGCAGCTTATCAACCGCAAGCTTCTCCTCGCAGGAGCAAGAAAGGATCTGCTCGAATTCGATCCCGAATTCAAAAGACAGCTTGCGCTTGCAAAGGAAGAGCTTCTCACAAAATTCGCAATAAGCCGTGCAATTGAAGGCGTCAAGGTCACCGACGAGGAAGCAAGAAAATTCTACGACGAAAATACCGACCAATTCAACGCAGGCGAAACGGTAAATGCAAGCCATATTCTCGTTGAGAACGCAGAAAAGGCGGAGGAGATCCGTAAGGAAATCGAAAGCGGCGCAATCACCTTCGCAGAAGCGGCAAAGAAGTACAGCTCCTGCCCCTCAAAGGAAAACGGCGGCGAGCTCGGCACCTTCGGCCGTGGCCAGATGGTCAAGGAGTTCGAGGATGCGGCATTCTCAATGAACGTAGGCGAAATATCCGCCCCCGTAATCACGCAGTTCGGCGCACACCTCATTCTTCTTAACGAAAAGAGCGAATCGACTATCGTTCCTTACGAGGACATAGCAGATCGCCTTAAGGAGCAGCTTCTCAGCGAAAAGCAGCAAAAGGCATTCGCATCCAAGATAAACCAGCTTAAAATTCTCTTCCCCATAGACTTATTCTAATTAAAGAAAGGCAAAGAACAATGTCACCTGCAGTATTAACCTTAATCTCCTGGGCACCGTTCTTAATCCTCATTCTCATTTTCGGCATAGTGTTTTCACTCAAGGGCTATAAAAGAGGTGCCGCCCGTGCCGGCATTTCAATCGGAGTAACGGTTCTTTCCACGCTTCTGTCAATACTGATGGCAAGGCTCGTTGCGGCAGGAGTAGCATCAGGCTTCTCCCCAATACTTGCAAACGCACTTGAAAACGCAGGCGTTAAGGTCGGCGCAAATGAGATTTCTGCGCTTGCAACAGGACTTGCATCGGCATTTGCATCGCTTCTGTTCTTCATTCCGATATTCATTATTTTTGTATCGGTAATGAAGCCCGTTGCATCCTTTATCGCAAAGAAGTACATTAAGGACGCAAAGCACGTCGGCAACAAGATCGGCGGCTTGTCAATTTCGATAGTTGACGCATTCCTTCTGTCAATGCTCCTGACGCTGCCCCTCTACGGCACGCTTTCCCTTGTCGATAACGTGTTCGAGGTCGTTCCCTCAAAGGAAAATGAAGCAACAGAGATGGTGTCTGCGATAACCGATCCCTTCGTTGTTGACCTTGCAGGGCTTCCCCCGTTCTCAACAGCCTATGATACGCTCATGTCGTGCGAAATCGACGGCACGACCGTCAGCGTTTCAGGAACGATCCGTGACGTAACGGATATCGTCCGTGATGCAAAAAAGGTCGGCAACCTCAAGGCAGATAGCTTCAACGAAAAGCCGATCATCTCGCTTTTGAACAGAGTAGAAAAAATGCTGACGAATAATAAGCTCATATCCGATTTTGCCTGTGATTTCATCGGCGAAAAGCTCCCCGCAGTAAATCTGCCGGGACTCGGCAAAATTGAGCTGAAGGAGCTATACCCAGCACTCGGTGACGGAGATCAGCTTCGCTCCGACCTTCCCGAATTCTTCAACTTGGGCAGAGCCGTAGTAAACAGCGGAATGCTCGAGGCACTCGTAAACAAGAGCACTGACGTAACGAAGATAGATGCCGCAATGATATCTGACGCATTCGGCAGCGCCTTCAACCATTCAAGCTCCCTTGCAACATTTAAGAGCAACCTGCTCAAAACCGTTTCCGACACCTTCGCAAAGAAAATAATCGAAAGCGGTAAGGACGAGAACGGCGCAGTTCAGGCACTTTGCGATGCAATCGCCGCAATCCCTAATGAGCCGTTAAGCAAGGAAGAAGCGGCAAAGGAAGGCGAAGCCTTCTACCTCATTATGATGGGCGTTATGTCCTCGTCAGACGAAAAGAACGTGGGCGCAGGCGTCGGAATGATGCTTGAAGGACTTGCGCGTCACCCCATGATCGGCCCCGACACGGTTATCGATGCCGCAGGAGCAATAATGGAAAACGCCGACATCGAGGTGTCCGACTCGCTTCTTGCCAAGTTCAAGGAAAACCTTCTTTCCTCCCTTGAAAAGCCGGTAGGCGAAGCTACCTTCGGTAAGTACTGCGACACCGCATTTACCACCATGGATGCCTTCTCGGGACTTATGAAAGACAAGGACGACGCATCCGAAGACGATAAGAATTCCTCAAACGAAAGCTTGAAGGAGCTCATACTCGCCGACAAGGGCTCTCTCGGCGCAGTCAAGGATACAGTAAGCTCGGATCTTATGGTGGATATGGGCATCGATTCCAACCACTCCGACACCTTCAAGGAAATAGCAGATGCAACCTTCGATGCGATCATCGGCAGTAATTGCACCGAGGAGGAGGCAGAAAAGGAAGCAGAGGCGCTCGGAAGTGTGCTTGAAACCATCACGGAGGTAACGCAGAATCCCGAGGAATCGACCAGCATAATCAAGGAATACACGATAGAGATCGTAAACGAGTGTCTTGACTCGAAGATCGTTACCGAAATGATAATCGACCTCACCGAGAACGGAAGAACCGATCCGTTCGGTCTCTTTAAGGGAATGCCCGAAAGTGACATGACAGAAATCGAAGATACGATCGACGAATATATAGCAGATGCCGAAAGTGACGAAAAAATCGCTGCGCTTGAAGCATATAAGCTCTTCGTAGGAATTAAAGCAAATGGATGATATCAAAAATATGTATAATACCCTCGGAATTTCGACCGAGGTATACGAGCTCGGCGAAAAGGTTCTATCCGATCTCGAAGAAAGATTTGAGGAAATAGACAGGGTCTCCGAGTTCAACCAGGCAAAGGTGCTTCACGCAATGCAGAAAAACCGTGTGAATGCAACTCATTTTGCCGCAACGACAGGCTACGGCTATAACGACTTCGGCCGTGATAATCTTGAAAAGGTCTATGCCGACGTTTTTCATACCGAAGCGGCACTCGTCCGTCCGCAGATAACCTGCGGCACTCACGCCCTAACCGTTGCCCTTTCGTCTAATCTTCTGCCGGGCGATGAGCTTCTCTCCCCCGCAGGCGGCCCGTACGATACGCTTGAGGAGGTCATCGGCATAAGAGAATCGCCCTGCTCCCTCAAGGAATACGGCGTTTCCTACCGTCAGGTAGACCTGCTTGACGACGGTACGTTTGACTATGATAATATCGCCAAAGCGATAAACGAAAGGACCAAGCTCGTAACCATTCAGCGTTCAAAGGGCTATAAAACACGCCCGACCTTCTCTGTAAAGCAGATAGGCGAGCTTATCGCCTTCGTTAAGAAGATAAAGCCCGAGCTTATCGTTATGGTCGATAACTGCTACGGCGAATTCGTTGAAACGGTTGAGCCGTCCGACGTCGGCGCAGATATGACGGTCGGCTCCCTTATCAAAAATCCGGGTGGCGGTCTTGCCCCCATAGGCGGATATATAGTCGGCACTCAAAAGTGCATCGACCGCTGTGCATACCGTCTCTCGGCACCGGGACTCGGTCAGGAGGTCGGAGCAAACCTTGGAATTATGCCTGCCTTCTATCAGGGCTTCTTCCTTGCGCCGACAGTCACAGCAAGCGCACTTAAAGGTGCGGTGTTTGCCGCAAATGTCTACGAGCGCCTCGGCTTCAAGGTCGTTCCGAACAGCGTAGAAAGCCGCCACGATATAATTCAGGCGGTCGAGCTTGGCTCGCGCGAGAAAATAATCGCATTCTGCCGCGGTATACAGGCAGCAGCTCCGGTTGATTCCTACGTAACACCCGAGCCTTGGGCAATGCCCGGATACGACTCCGAGGTAATTATGGCGGCAGGCGCCTTCGTGCAGGGCTCGTCAATCGAGCTGTCCGCAGACGGCCCTATCCGTGAGCCGTACGCAGTCTACTTCCAGGGCGGCCTCACCTGGTACCACGCAAAGCTCGGTATCTTGATGTCGCTCCAAAAGCTCTACGAAGCAGGCCTTGTAAATCTATAAATAGTAAATCCCCTCGCATAGCGGGGGGATTTCATTTTCGGAGTAAGAAAGCATCGCCACGCCCCTACCAACAACGCGGCAAAGCTTCGCCACGTCGTCTTGCCTTCCCCTTGGGGAAGGGGAACCGCAGGCGCTGCGCCTGCGGTGGATGAGGTGTTCCGAAGGAATGTAACATTGTTTTTGTGCGGCGGGAGCAAGCCCCCGCCCTACGCCCTCTCAGTCAAGTCGGATCGGAGCCATGTCGTTCTGTGAGCCAAGGAGTTGCAACCT
>JAZNXR010000074.1:0-4094 GCA_045593985.1 Eubacteriales bacterium | reverse complement strand
AAGAATGTATGGAAAAGATATTTATTCCTACTATCAGCGCGATGGCAAAGGAGGGCAGAACGTTTAAGGGATGTCTTTACTTCGGACTAATGCTTACTCCCGATGGCCCGAAGGTCATTGAGTATAACTGCCGCTTTGGTGATCCCGAAACGCAGGTAGTGCTTCCGCTTCTTGAAAGTGATCTTTTCACTATTATGAGAGCTGTAACCGAGGAAAAACTCGATGAGACAGAAGTTGTCTTTAAGAATAAGCGTGCTTGCTGTGTAATAATGGCATCAAAAGGCTATCCGCAGAGCTACGAAAAGGGTTATGAAATAGTTATCCCTAACGAGATAGCAGATAACGTATATGTGGCGGGTGCGGCAGAGAAGGACGGAAAGCTTGTCACCTCTGGCGGACGCGTTCTCGGCGTAACCGCAGTCGCAGATACGCTTCCGGATGCAATAAACGACGCATATAAGCTTGTTGACAAAATTAGCTTTGCAAACGCTTTCTATCGCAAAGACATCGGTGCGCGCGCCTTAAAAGCGCTGGAGGAATAACATGGTATATAGAGTATATGTCGAGAAAAAGCCCGAGCTTGCACACGAGGCGACCGGCTTATATAACGAGCTTAAAAACCTTGTTGGAATTGATAACCTGACATCTGTACGAGTAATCAACCGCTATGACGTTGAGAATATCGACGAGGCGCTTTTTGAACAGTCTGTAAAGACCGTTTTCTCCGAGCCTCAGCTTGATAACGTAAGCTATGAGCTTGAAGAGTTTGAAGGCGTAATTTTCGCTGTTGAGCCGCTCCCTGGTCAGTTTGATCAGAGAGCCGACTCTGCTGCGCAGTGTATTCAGCTTCAAAGCCAGGGAGAGCGTCCTACCGTTCGTTCCGCAAAGGTTTATATTCTCGGCGGTGACCTTACCGACGACGATATAAGAACTATTAAAAACTACGTAATCAATGCAGTAGAAAGCCGAGAGGCAGAGCTTACCAAGCCCGAAACTCTTGCTGTTGATTATGCAATGCCCGATACTGTCGCAACGGTTGACGGCTTCATTTCCCTTGATGAAAAGGGACTTTCCGAGCTTCTTGACAGCCTCGGACTCGCAATGGATCTTGATGACCTTAAGTTCCTTCAGAATTATTTCAAGAATGAAGAGCATCGTGATCCGACTATTACTGAAGTTCGAGTTGTTGATACATATTGGTCTGACCACTGCCGTCACACCACCTTCTCAACTCACATTGATAATGTTCGCATCTCGGACAAGACCGTAGCTGAGGCGTATGAGCGCTACCTTGATGCAAGAATTGAGGTTTACGGCGAAGAGAAAGCAAGCAAACGTCCTCAAACCCTTATGGACATTGCGACTATTGCAGGAAAGGTGCTCAAAAAGAGAGGACTTCTTCCCGAGCTTGACGAGAGCGAAGAAATCAATGCTTGCTCCATCCATGTTACCGCAACTGTTAACGGCGAGGATCAGGATTGGCTTCTTATGTTCAAGAATGAAACTCACAATCATCCGACCGAGATTGAGCCGTTTGGCGGCGCTGCGACCTGTATTGGAGGATGTATTCGAGATCCGCTTTCGGGACGAGCATACGTTCATCAGGCAATGCGTGTAACGGGTGCTGCTGATCCCCGCAGACCGCTTAGCGAAACGCTTTCGGGAAAGCTCCCGCAAAGAAAGCTATGCCAGACAGCGGCTGCAGGTTATTCGTCATACGGTAACCAGATCGGCCTTGCGACAGGCCATGTTGCTGAAATATATCACGACGGATATGTAGCGAAAAGACTTGAGTGCGGTGCAGTTGTAGCCGCTGCTCCTGCTTATAATGTTCGCCGTGAGCGCCCAGAAGCAGGTGACGTTGTTATTCTTCTCGGAGGCAGAACGGGCCGTGACGGAATCGGTGGAGCTACGGGCTCATCCAAGAGCCATAATATGAAGTCGCTTACCACAATGGCCTCCGAAGTTCAAAAGGGAAATGCACCTGAGGAAAGAAAGATTCAGCGTCTTTTCCGTAATCCCGAGGTTACTCGTCTTATTAAGCGTTGTAACGACTTTGGCGCTGGTGGCGTTTCCGTTGCTATCGGTGAGCTTGCTGACGGCCTCAGAATTGATCTCGATGCAGTTCGTAAGAAATATGACGGTCTTGACGGCACAGAGCTTGCAATATCTGAATCGCAGGAAAGAATGGCGGTTGTCGTTGAAGCTTGTGATGCTGATAAGTTTATAGCATTTGCTGAAAGCGAAAACCTCGAAGCCTACCGAGTTGCTGTTGTGATCGAGGAAGCCAGGATGGTTATGAGCTGGAAGGGCAATATCATTGCCGATCTCAGCAGAGAATTCCTTAATACCAACGGCGCGGATAAGCACACTAGCCTCGAAGTCTCGGAAAAGGATCTTTCGGTATTCTCAAGAGCCCTTTATACGAGCATTCGTGAGATGGCTTCCGATCTTAAGACTGCAAGCAGACGAGGCCTTGTTGAGCGCTTTGACGGCTCGATCGGCGCAGGCTCGATTCTCATGCCCTTCGGTGGCAAGACGCAGAAAACTCCGGCACAATCTATGGCGGCAGTTCTTCCTGTTCTTCCCGGCGAGTTTACTGAGCAGGCAAGCGTTATGTCTTGGGGACTTGATCCCGATATTATGTCTGTTGATCCTTATACCGGAGCACGCGCAGCGGTTTATAACTCTATGGCCAAAATAGTGGCATCAGGTGCTGATTATAAGGATGCATACCTAACGCTTCAGGAGTTTTTTGAAAAGCTGCGTAATGAGCCGATGCGCTGGGGCAAGCCCTTTGCAGCGCTTCTTGGTGCTATGGACGCCCAGCTTGAGCTTAATGCGGCGGCTATTGGCGGTAAGGACTCGATGTCCGGAACATTCCTTGACAAGGACGTTCCTCCGACGCTTATCTCCTTCGCTATTGCTCCCATAAATGCGAAAGACGTTATTTCTCCTGAGTTTAAGGAAGCGGGTAATCCCGTTTATCTTTTCGCTCCTGCCGATGAAACCGCTAACTCAACTAAGGCGGCGTGGGAATCATTCCATAAGCTTTGCGTTGAAGGCAAGGTAAGGGCTGCGTATGCCGTAGAAAACGGAATCGCAGAAGCGATTATGAAGATGTCCTTCGGTAACGAAATCGGATTTGTTTCGAACGGCGCAATTAAGGACGCATGGTATAACACCATGATGTTTGACTTCATTGTTGCTGAGCTTTCCGAGGAGGTTAATGCTGATTATGCTGTCATGATAGGACAGACTACGTCTGAGCCTGTTATTGACCTAATAAGCGATAAAGCGACTATTTCCGAGCTTTTAGCCCTTAACGAGGCAACCCTCGAGAGCGTTTACCCGACTGATGCAAAGGCAGAAGGCGATAATATCCCCGTATTTGCATATAATGGCGGCGTTGTCGCTTCTCCCGCTATAAAAACAGCTCGCCCGAAGGCGCTCATTCCGGTATTCCCGGGAACAAACTGCGAATACGATTCAGCTCGTGCTCTTGAAAATGCAGGCGCCGAGGCAGATATTGTTGTAATTCGCAATCTTACATCTGATGATGTAAGCCGTAGCGTTGAGCTTGTTTCCAAGAAGCTTGCCGAAAGCAATATGGTATTTATTCCCGGCGGCTTCTCGGGTGGTGATGAGCCTGACGGATCTGCAAAGTTTATTACAGCATTCTTCCGTAACCCCGAGATCAAGGAGCAGGTCAGCGATCTTCTTGATAAGCGTGACGGTCTTATGCTCGGTATCTGTAACGGCTTCCAGGCTCTTATCAAACTTGGCCTCGTTCCTTATGGTAAAATTATCGATACCGATGAAAGCTGTCCTACGCTTACATACAATATAATCGGCCGTCACCAGTCAAAGCTTGTTCGTACGAGGGTTTGTACAAATAAGTCTCCGTGGCTTTCCGGTACTGAGGTCGGACAGATTTATACCGTTCCGATTTCTCACGGTGAAGGAAGATTCTTGGCTGACGAGGCGCTTATTCGTCAGCTTGCCGAAAACGGTCAGATTGCAACACAGTACGTTGATCTTAACGGCGTGCCTACCATGGATACCGCATTTAATCCGAACGGCTCGATACTTGC
>JAZNXR010000073.1:0-14067 GCA_045593985.1 Eubacteriales bacterium | reverse complement strand
TTCTTTCCCATAAAATAGCGAATATCCTTTTCCTCAACGTAGATCATCGGGCGTATTAACGTCAGATCCTTACGGGACAGATATGTAACGGGAAGAAAAGCTCCAAGCCTGCCTTCATGTAAAAGATTGAGCATAAAGGTCTCAACAACGTCATCATAATGATGCCCGAGAGCAAGCTTATTACAGCCAAGCTCCTTTGCGGTATCGTGAAGGATGCCGCGCCGCATTTTTGCGCAAAGAGAACACGGATTGCTCTCGTTACGGTAGTTGAATATTACGTTGGCAAGCTGCGTATTGACGAGCTTAAATTCGCAACCGCACTCCCTTACAAATGCTTCGAGGTGCGAAAAGTCCATTCCCTCAAAGCCCATATTGAGAGAAATGCCAACAATCTCAAATTTCTTGGGATAAAACATTTGAAGATTGCGCAGCGCACAGAAAAGCGCAAGCGAATCCTTGCCGCCGGACAGACCAACAGCAATTCTGTCGCCATCTTCTATCATATTGTATTTTTCAACTGCACGGCGAGTGCAGCTTAAAATATGTCGGATTTTGTTAAATTCCATTTAAGGCCTTTCTTTATCACTTCGTTAAAACCTTCATATAATGAAAATATACTACCAAACGGAGGGATACAATGGCAATCAAAATTTTTATAGATCAAGGACATAACCCACGCAACCCAAACGCAGGTGCAGAGGGAAACGGCCTTTTTGAGCAAGATATTACTTACAGTGTCGGAGTTCTACTTGCCGACTTACTAAGAGCAAACCCGAATTTCGAGGTCAGGCTCTCACGAAACTCGCCCGACGAAATCCTCGGCACAAGCGTAGGAACAAGCTTAAAAGCGAGAACAGATGCAGCAAACAGCTGGGGCGCAGATGCCTTTATCAGTATTCATGCTAATGCCTCAAACATCGAATCCGCAAGCGGAAATGAGGGATATGCATATTCGGAAGCCTCACCGGGCTTTTCTCTCGGTGAAGACATTTTAGTCGGCTTAACGGAAGCGACAGGATTACCAAGCCGCGGAATGTTTGTCCGCCCTTCCCTTTACGTTTTAAGAAAAACGAAAATGCCCGCAGTGCTTATAGAGCTTGGCTTCATAACAAACAGCGGCGACGCTGCTTTAATGAACGAGCGCCCCGATCTCTTTGCGCAGGGCATTTATGATGGGATCCTCACCTTTTACGGCTTGAATTAGCTTTCAGGATTAAATTCAATCATCGTGCGGAAAAGCGTCATCGAGTAACCGTACACCGCCCTTGCTTCCTTTCGACCGATCATTGAAGCGATTTCAGGCATTACCCTTAAACAAACGATCGTATCCTCGGGCAGCTTGCCGACGGAATCAGAGAAGAATTCGTAAAACTTTAAATCACGAAGATAAACAGAATACTCGTCAATAGCCTGCTCGGGGACGTTTTCAAGAATTTTCGAAAGCGGTACAAGAGCATTATTGCTCTTCAAGCGATCATACCAATATTTATCGACAAAGCAAATGTAACCGTCACCGGAAATTGCGCTGGTAAAGTTGGTTTGAACTCGGTCAACAGTATAAGGAGCATACTTTATAAGCATCTCCTCGTCCGGATTTTCGCCAATCGCATCACGAATCTGGTCATCCGTGAATGCGGGGATATCCATTATATCGACCGTAGTCTTTCCGTCGCCGTTATAATCGTCCATTATCTGCTGAAAAGCAGAAGCAAGTCCATCTTTTTCATTAAGCTCAAAGATATGGGGGCCGGTATACATTATTCTGACGTCATAGGTTTCCTTTGTCGCACATTGCACAAGACAAAAAGCGAGAATTGCAATAATCGCTCCGACAATTATAACGCCCCATTTATAATAATACCAGTAATTATGAAACCAATCTTTGATCTTTGAAAACACGGCAAGCTCCCATTGATATTTTTTCACATAAAGTATATCATATATGATCGCCCTTTTCAATACAAAAACAAAAAAGTAACAAATAGATGATAATTTTAAAAATTACTCTTTACGAATCGAAAAATTAGTGTTATACTATTAAAAAATCTAAAAAGAGGTGAGCATTAATGGACGCAGGCAGTAATCCCGACGGGTGTAATCAGTGCATTATAATAACAGACGTTTTTGCTCACGGTATAGTTATCTGACTTTTGATTTCTTGACACTCGTGCGCAGGATTGTCTGCGCACTTTTTATTTCTGTCGGTACTACCTTTAACAACCCCTAATTAAAAGAAAGGAACGTACCGAAATGGAAAACAACATTCTCGACCTTGAGCTTGCTCAAGGTCTATACGAGGAAAAGAAAATTGGCGAGCTCGGTCGGCTTCTCAAAACCGCAGAGCCTGCCGACATCGCGTTGCTCTTTGATGCGATTGACGAGGAGCATCACCGTCTCATATTCCGCTTGCTCCCGAAGGAGCTTGCGGCAGAGGTTTTCGTTGAGATGGACGCCGATACGCAGGAGGCGCTGATCAACGCCTTCACCGATAAGGAGCTTCAGTCGGTCCTTGACGAGCTTTATCTTGACGATACCGTCGACATCGTAGAAGAGATGCCGGCAAACGTAGTAACGAGGATCTTAAAAAACTCTAAGCCGGACGACCGAAAGGCAATAAATCAGCTTCTATCTTATTCGGGCGACACGGCGGGAAGCATAATGACGATTGAGTTCGTCAGTCTCCGCCCGAGCATGACCGTTGAAGAAGCGTTTGTGCATCTTCGCAAAACAGGCACAGAAAGTGAAACTATTTACACCTGCTACGTAACTGAAAACAAAAAGCTGCTCGGCTTCGTTTCCGTCTACACGCTTATTCTTTCCGATAAAGATGCGAAAATAAGCGATATAATGAACCCGAACGTAATTGCAGTAAACACCTCAGAGGACAGAGAAGAAGCCGCAAATCTTCTTATGAAGTACGACTTCCTTGCTCTTCCCGTCGTTGACAACGAAAACCGTCTTGTCGGTATTATTACGATCGACGACGCAGTTGACGTCATCAGCGAAGAGGACGAGGAGGACATCGCAAAAATGTCGGCTATCACACCGACCGACCGTCCCTACATCAAAACCTCGCCGTTCAAGATATTTCTTACACGAGTTCCGTGGCTCATGATCCTTATGCTCTCGGCGACTTTTACGGGAATTATAATTTCTTCCTTTGAAAATGCGCTTGCAGTGCAGGTGGCTCTGACCGCCTTTATCCCAATGATAATGGGTACGGGCGGTAACGCAGGAAGTCAGGCTTCGGTTACAGTTATTCGAGGTCTGTCGCTGGACGAGCTCGGATATTCGGACGTATTCAGGATACTGTTCAAGGAACTACGCGTTTCGCTTCTCTGCGGTGTCTCGGTAGCCGCCGCAACGTTTATCAAAATTATGCTTATTGATAACCTGCTGTTAAATAGCGGAATCTCCTTGGCGGTTGCACTCGTCGTTTCCCTCACAATGGCATTCACGATATTGATTGCCAAGCTGATAGGTTGCTCTCTGCCACTGCTTGCAGGAAAAATCGGACTTGATCCCGCAGTCATGGCTAGTCCTTTTATAACGACTATCGTCGATGCTCTTTCCCTGCTCGTTTATTTCGGCGTTGCGAGCGCGATTCTGAATATTTAAGGAATTTATAATAAAAAAGCGAAAGGCCCCCGGCAATCGGGGGACCTTTTTATTTTAATATTGTTTCCGCAATTTCGCAGGGCGTAATTCCGTGAATATTACAGCTCGCATTATCAATAACCGCGATCAAGTCATTGAGTGACAGCCGACATCCGATAAGTGCTTCTTCAAGAATTGCTATCTCTCCGTCAGCAAAGAAGTCGCCGTTGATCCTTGCATCCTTTATAACGCCGTTTTCGGAGTCGAACGAGATCTGAATGCTTCCGCCGTCAAATCTTGCGCTGGCAGTCTTAGAAAGCGCCTTGGAGCTTCCGTAAACGTATTCCCACGATGAATATTTTTCCTCGGCAAGGAGCTTGATCTCGGATTTATCCTTTTCTGTTAGCTCAAGCTGCCTACCGAAAAGCTTGTCCGTCAGGGCATCAATTATCGTGCTAACACTAACATCGGGATAAACGTCCTTAATATTCGTCACACGGCTTCTGACGCTGCTTATACCCTTACTCATCAACTTTTCAGCATTAACATTAAGTACAGATGAAAGCGTATCAACGTCAACGTCAACGAGCAGCGTGCCGTGATGAAGCACCTTACCGTATTTACGGCATTGCGCACTTCCCGATATCTTTTTGCCATTCATAAGCAGATCGTTTCTACCCGAAATCTCTGTTTCTATTCCAAGTGAAGCAAGAGCTTCTTTGATAGGTGCAAGAAACCGTGCAAAATCAATACCGTTTCCGTCGTCCTTAACTATAAACGTAAAATTCAGATTGCCACTGTCATGGTATACTGCACCGCCGCCGCTCATTCTTCGAACAACGGAAATTCCGTTCTTCTCCGCAAACGGAATATTGACCTCTGCATATGCATTTTGATAGCGGCCGATAACGACCGTCGGACTGTTCTGCCAAAGGATAAACACGTCCTCATCGCAGTTTTTCATGAGCCATTCTTCAAGAGCAAGATTATAATTCGGATCGAGCGAAGAATTATAAATAAACCTATGGTTCCGTGATCCGCCGCTTTTTTCCTTCTTATTCTTCCTGATCACTTCAGACGGGTGAACGCCAAAGAAGCTCTTGAACGTCTTGGAGAAGTGTGCGGGAGTCATAAAGCCGCTCATATCGCTGATCTCGGAAATGGTATATTTTTTGGACTCAAGGAGATCTTTTGCAAACTCGCATCTCGTTCTGTTTATAAACTCAACCGGAGTAAGTCCGGTCGCCTTTCTGAACTCGCGGCAAAAATGATAGCGTGAAAGACCTGCGGCGTCGGAAACCTCCTCAAGGGACAGATCCCGTCTGAAATTCTGCTTGATATAATTAATTGAATATTTTATTTTTTTAAGAGTTTTGCTTTCTTTTACATTCGTCGTGTCTTTAACGATATAATCACGAGTCATACGAACACAAAGCTCGGCAACGATAGACTTAATTATTACGCTTCTGAACTTATCATCACGGTGCCACTCTGTGCAGATTTTATCAAACAATTCAACAAAACAGGGAGACGAAATTTTATCAACAAAGCATATCTCATCGGTGTCGATACCTATTGAATAAAGAAAATCATTATCGACTATCAAACAATGATAGCTGAATTCATTTTCGGTCGTCGTATAGTGTATTCGGTTGGTATTTACAACCGCCATTTCCCCGGGAACGAGCTGAATCGCCTTCATATCCGAATAAACTGTGCCTGCGCCGGAAACGCACATAAGCAATTCAAGCTCTTTGTGCTTATTTGCATGATGCTGAGGTGAATTTATTACACAGTCGGTATGAAAAACAAAAGGAAGTGATCGATGAGACAGCATATGCGTTTCAAATGTAGCCTCCCGGAACACAGTATCCATATTATTTTGATCCATATCCGATTTCTCCTCTCAAAACAGCAATTTACAGCACAAATATATCATAACAAACGCCGTTTGTCAATCAATTTCGGCAATTTATGGCGCTATTTTTTATATAATAACACGATCGCGAACGCCCGATTATCGAGCGTTCGTTTTTTGTTCTTATTTATATCGAACAATGTCGAAAGTTTGTTCTTTTTGACAGAAAATAAATAATATTGTCCCTAAAATAGAGTGTTTTCCTATTGCCAAAACATATTTTGAGGTATATAATTGAAGCGTAAGTGGTGGAAAGTGGGGCAAAGTGGCTCAACAGACCACAAATTTGCTGGGTTTTCCCATAAAAAAGATCGAATGAGGAGGAAACGCGTATGTTCTGCGGTGAATATAGCCATAATTTAGACGCAAAGAAGCGCGTTAGCCTTCCCTCTCGCCTTCGTGACGAGCTTGGCGAATCGGTCGTTATGACAAGAAACCTTGATAAATGTATATCTCTTTACCCGTTAGATAGCTGGAATGAGTTCAGAGCCAAGATCGAGGCGCTTCCTCAAACCGAAACAAGAGCCGCTAAGCGTTTCCTTTTCTCAGCCGCCTTTGAAACGAATGTCGACGGCCAGGGACGTGTGCTTATTTCCCCTACCCTCTGTGAATATGCAGGATTGAAAAGAGCAGTTAAGATCATCGGCGTCGGTGACCATATTGAAATATGGGACGAGGAAAACTGGACAGTCGAAAGCAATTCCGAAAACACAGCCGAAATTGCAGAGCTCCTGATCAAGCTTGGTTTCTGATATGGCTGTTAACTTTGAACATTATTCCGTTATGCTTCAGGAATGCATAGACGGACTGAATATTAAACCCGACGGTCTCTATGTAGACTGCACGGCAGGCGGCGGCGGTCACAGCTACGCAATCGCAAGCAGATTGAACGAGAACGGCAAGCTTATCGCAATCGACCGTGATATTGATGCAATCGAAGCGGTAACCGAGCGCCTTGCTCCCTTCTCGGACAGAGTCGAGATAGTAAAAAGCAACTTCTCAAATCTCAAGGAGATACTGAACGGAAGAAAGCCCGACGGAGTGCTTATCGACCTCGGCATTTCTTCTCATCAGATAGACGTAGCGGAACGCGGCTTTTCCTATAACGCCGATGCACCGCTCGATATGAGAATGAACAGGGACGATCCGATATCAGCATACGATATCGTTAACACCTATTTAGAAGAACAGCTTGCAGACTTGATCTTCAGATACGGTGAAGAAAGATTCTCAAGAAGAATCGCAAGAAATATCATTGAGGCAAGAAAAGTTAAGCCGATAAATACGACTCTTGAGCTTGTCTCGATAATCACCGATGCAATTCCGCCAAAGCTTCGTGAAAAGGGATCAAATCCCGCAAAAAGAACCTTCCAGGCAATAAGGATCGAAGTAAACGGCGAGCTTGAAATTATACCGCCAACAGTAACCGACATTGCAGAATGCTTAAACGAGGGCGGCAGAATGGCAATAATCACCTTCCATTCCCTTGAAGACCGTCTTGTAAAACAAACCGTAAACGATCTTTCAAAGGGCTGCACCTGCCCGCCAAGCTTCCCGGTGTGTGTATGCGGAAAGAAACCGATATTAAAACAGATTTCAAGAAAACCGATTCTCCCAAGCGAAAGAGAGCTTGAAGAAAACAAGAGAAGCCACAGCGCAAAGCTTCGAGTGGCAGAAAAATTATAGAAAGAAGGATAATCTCATGACCGACGTTTCAAGAGCAAGCGCAAATAACGGCACTAAAAGAACAAGCCCCGAAAGCACTTCCCGCAAACGCGATAACGGTTATAGCAGAATAAAGAGCGGAGATCACAAAAGAAGAGGCGCAACCCGCTCTCCCAATATGTCGAATCCGACAGGAAGAGCAGCAAAGGCTGATGTTGCAGTCGGCTCTCTCCCCGCTGTTAAGACGCAGACAAAGAAGCTTGCCGTCCCCGTAGCAGGCGTCAGAACAGAGCCTACGGTAATAACCGTAACCGATACGACTAAGGTTTCGTTCCCTTATTCCATCGTATTCCTTTCTCTACTCTGTTCGCTCCTTTTCTTCTATATGATCTTCAACTACGTCCAGATCAACGAGCATACCGCCACCGTCTCCGACCTCAAGAGCGAGATCGCAACCCTCTCCTTTGAAGCAGAGGACTTAACGGCAAAGGTTGATAAGAAGGTCGACCTTACGCTCATTGAAAAAATCGCAAAAGAAAGACTCGGTATGGTAACGGCAGATGAAATCGCCAAGAAATATATAACAATGGATCCCGGCGATACGATCGATGCTTCGGGCAAATAATCGTTCTGAAGAAGAAAATATGTAAATCAAGGAACAATGGAAAAAATTATTACCATTGTTCCTATTTTCTTTCTATTTTGACTTGTCAATTCATATATTTAGTAGTATAATATATATAAGTATACCCTCCTTCCGATATTTGAATCGAAAGGACAGACGGAGGTGTCTAAAATCAAACCCTCGACAACATTGCGTAAAAGAATGATACCCGGAAGATCCATGATAATACTTATGTGTTTCATGGCTTTTTGGTGTATTCTCATATTCAGACTGTTCGATCTTCAAATCATTAACTACGATAAATATCAAAACAGCGTTATAAACAACATTCAGCGTTACACGACTCTTAAAGCGGAGCGTGGCGAGATCTACGACAAAAACATGACAAAGCTCGCCTCGAACTATACTGTTTACCGTGTATTCATTTCGCCCCGTGATATTGCAGAAAGCGGAAAAGCAGAGCTTATCGCAAGAGGGCTTTCTGAAATTCTCGACGTCGATTACGATAAGATAATCGCCTTGACGAAGAAAACAAACAGAGCCGATGAAACGGTGCTTAAAAAAGCCACCGAGGAGCAGGCAGATGCAGTAAGAGCATTTATACTTGAGAATAATCTCAAGCTTCAGGTTCACCTTGAAGCAGGCTCATCTCGATTCTACCCCTTCTCTTCTCTTGCTTCAAACGTAATCGGCGTTGTAGGTACGGATAAAGGCCTGAGCGGTCTTGAGCTTGAATATAATTCCTTCCTTCGCGGAGAATCGGGCAAGTACATAACCTCAAAGGATGCGCAAGGCGGTCAGATGCCGGGCAAATACGATACCTACATCGACGCCTCAAACGGCGCAAACCTCGTTACGACAATTGACGTCACAATACAGCGTGCGCTTGAAAAGCAGGTTAAGCAGGCATATCTCGATGCCGATCCGTTAAACAGAGTTACGGGAATCGTGATGGACTGTAATACGGGCGCAATCCTCGGAATGGCAACATATCCGTCCTTTGACCTGAATTCACCGTATCAGCTTGACGAAAATTCGCAAAGCAAGCTCGATAACAGCGGCCTTGATCCCGAATCGCCTGAGTATTCAAAATACAAAACCGAGCTGCTCTACACTCTTTGGAGAAACAAGGCAGTTTCCGAGCTTTACGAGCCGGGATCTACCTTTAAGATAATTACAAGTGCAATGTCGCTTGAGGAGGGTGTTGTTACCCCTAACGACAGCTTCTATTGCAGCGGCTCGTACAGAGTGGCAGGTTACCCTAACCCGATCCACTGTCACAGAACGAAAGGACACCGTGCCGTAACCTTTACAACAGGTCTGCAAATGTCCTGCAACCCCGTGCTTATGACGATAGCACTAAGGCTCGGACAAAGCACCTTCTATAAGTATTTCGAATCCTTCGGAATAACATCGAAAACAGGCATTGACCTCCCCGGCGAGGCAGCAAACATCTACTCGTCAAGAGGAGACTTTAACGATGTCTCCTTGGCGGTATATTCCTTCGGCCAGACCTTCAAGGTCACGCCCATCACTCAGCTGACTGCGATCAATACCGTTGCAAACGGCGGAAATCTTCTGACGCCTTACGTTGTCGATAAGATCATTGACGACGACGGAAACATCCTCATGCAGCACGAAACGATCGTGAAGCGTCAGGTTGTCAGTGAATCGGTCTGCGATACTCTCTCGATTATTCTCGAGGGCGGTGTCACAAGCAAGAACGGCGGTGCAAAGAATGCATACGTCCCCGGATACCGTATTGCGGCAAAGACAGGAACATCGGAAATCCGAGACCTTGCCGATCCCGACGGTAATTATTCCTACCGTGTAGGCTCCTGCGCAGCATTCGCTCCGACAAACGATCCGCAGATTTCCGTTATTATCGTAGTTGATACGCCTACTTGTTCTTCCAAATACGGAAGCACGGTTGCCGCGCCCTACGTTGCAGGTCTTCTTGACGAAATTCTCCCCTATATCGGAATCGAGCGTAACTATTCCGACGCCGAGCTTAAGAAGATTAAAACAACACTCGGAAACTATGTAGGCTGGTCAAAGGCAGACACGATTTCTGCTGTCGTAAACCGTGGAATCGAATACGAAATTCGAGGAGACGGCGACATTATTACCTACCAGGTTCCCGCAAAAGGTCAGGAGATCATGAAAAACTCAGGTAAGGTAATATTCTATACGGGTTCCTCAACCCCCGTTTCAAACATAAGCGTTCCCAATGTTGTAGGTCAGACAGCAACTGCAGCCAACAGAGCTTTGGCAAACCGTGGCTTTAATGTCATAATAAACGGCGCTGCCAATACCACCTCTGCCGAGGCTACCGTTATATCGCAATCGATTTCCCCCGGCACTCTTGTGAGTGAGGGTACGGTCGTTACGATAACCGTGCGTTATCTTGACGAAACCGCATAAAAATCAAAAAGAACGGAGCAAATATATGTTACTTACGAAAATGCTCGAAAATATTCCCTGCCGACATTCGGATAGTATCCCCGAAATCGACATTACGGGTATAACCCCCGATCCGACTCTATGCGGAGACGGTTATCTCTTCGTTTGCATCAAGGGCTTTACACGTGACGGACACCTCGTTATAGATAAAGCAATAGAAAACGGAGCAGTTGCCTTCGCAATAGACGAAAACCGCCCGGAAATCGAAGAAAAGCTAAAGGCGCTTTCGCTTCCCTATGCCGTTTTTGAAAACACCCGTGCAGGCGAAGCATACCTCACCTCCCGATTCTTCAACGATCCCTGGAAGGATCTGAAAATCACGGCGGTAACAGGAACAAACGGCAAAACCAGCACCGTTACAATGCTTACCGAAATTTATCATGCCGCTAACATCAAGGCAGCTACGATCGGCACGATAACAGGCAAAATGACAACGCCCGATCCGTCGGTTCTCTATCCGCTTCTTGCAACCTTCCGTGACGAGGGCTATACCCACGTTATTATGGAAGCGTCCTCTCATGCGCTTGCGCTCGGCAAGCTCGAGCCGATCACCTTTGACTGCGGAATCTTCACAAATCTGACTCCCGAGCATCTAGATTTTCATAAAACGCTTGATGAATACGCAAAAGCCAAAGCAAAGCTTTTTCCAAAGGTAAAGCGCGCGATCATCAATGCGGATGACAGCTATTCATCTGTTATGATCAACGCCTCACTTAACCCGATTCTCTGCTCCGCAAAGGGCACATCGGTCGATTTTGCTGCGAAGAACATTTCGGATAACAAGAGCCAAGGCATAGATTACGACGTTTTCACAAAAGACCTCGTATTCAGAATTACATCGCCCATTCCCGGCTCATTTACCGTCATGAATACTCTTGAAGCCGCTACTGCCGCATATACAGACGGCATTCCTCACAGGACAATTATGGCGGCATTAAGCCGTTTCACTGGCGTTAAGGGCAGAATGGAGCGCATTTCCCTGCCTACAAATGATTTCTCGCTCTATATTGACTTCGCACATACGCCTGATGCGTTAGAAAACGTACTTAAAACCGTTCGCCGTTTCATGAAGGACGAACAGCGTCTCGTTCTTCTCTTCGGTTGCGGCGGTGACCGTGACCGTACAAAACGCCCCGTAATGGGCGAGATCGCATCAAGACTCGCTGATTTCGTGATCGTAACGGCAGACAACAGCCGCAGCGAAAACACCATGGACATAATACACAATATCCTCGAGGGCTTTGACGAAAGCTGTCCTCATACCGTAATCGAGAGCCGCAAGGAGGCAATCGAATATGCTGTTAAAACGGCACAGCTCGGAGACGTTATACTCCTTGCAGGCAAGGGACACGAGGAATACGAGATCATGCCCGACGGCACCCACCCCTTTTCGGAGCGCAATATTGCCCTTGAAGCATCGCATCAATATCTTAAGGACCACGGTCTGTACTGATTATTTGAAAGGAACGAAATATGCTCGATCTTCTTCATGGCGCAACCGGCAAATCGGTTGCAGAAGCCTGCCAAGGCAAGCTCATATTTGAGGGAACAAAAAAAGCATACAGCGCCGTAATAGACTCGCGCAAGGTATCTGAAGGCGACATATTCGTTGCAATTGTCGGTGAGAGAACAGACGGGCATTTATATCTTGCCTCTGCCGCAGAAAAAGGCGCCGCCGCAGTTCTTACCGAAAAGATCCCCGAGGATTTAAGCGTTTTTGAAAAAAACGGCTGCTCGGTAATTCTCTCCGAAAACACTTCCCTTGCTTTGGCATATCTGTCTGCCGAGCACAAAAAAGAATGTGATGTTCTCACGGTAGGCGTCACCGGTAGTGTCGGTAAAACGACAACAAGACAGTTTATAGCGTCAGTTCTTTCATCAAGATTTCCTACTCACAAAACCGAGGGGAACTTCAATAACGCTCTCGGCCTACCGCTAACGCTCCTCGGAATAAAAGAGGAACACAAAACGGCGGTAATTGAAATGGGAATGAGCGCAAAAGGCGAAATTTCCTTTCTGACGAAGCTGACACGCCCCGATATAGCTGTAATCACAGTAATAGGCTCGTCTCACATAGAGCATCTCGGCTCACGAGAAGGAATACGTGATGCAAAGCTCGAAATAAGAGACGGAATGAATGAGAACGGAATCCTGATTCTGAACGGCGACGAGCCGCTGCTATCCGGTATTGAAAAAGCTGTTTACGTTTCTCTATCCAATAACGAATGTCCGTACCACGCCGCAAATATAAAAACAGACGGCGAAGGAATGGTTTTTGATGCCGTTACTCCAGGCGGCGTTATTCGTAGTTGCCGCATCCCTACCCTCGGTGAGCATACCGTGCTTGACGCAATGTATGCAGTAACGGTCGGCAGGCTTGTTGGCCTTACCGACGAAGAAATCAAGCTTGGCTTATCCTCCTTTGTCGGCGTCGGAATGAGACAGAATATCGTCAAGCATAACGGCATAACATTTATAAACGACTATTATAACGCAAGCCCCGAATCAATTAAGGCATCTCTATCCGTCACAAAGCGACTCGCCTCCGACATTAAAGGAAGAACGGTTGCGGTTATCGGAAACGTTCTTGAGCTTGGCGACAGAAGCGAGGAGCTTCACAGGTCAGTCGGAAGGTATATCTTTGAAATCGAAGCAGATTTGCTTTTTACCTTCGGTAAAGATGCGGCATTCATTGCAGATGAAGCGATCAAAAATGGCTTCTCCGAAGAAAAGGTATTCGTTTTCACCGACATAACCGGCGAAAAGCCGATAGCGCAAGCGATAATGAAGGAAATCAAGCCAAACGATTGCGTGCTTATCAAAGCAAGCCACGGAATCGACATGGGCAGAATCGCAAATATACTTTTGGAAAAATAAAAGGAGCGGCAAGGCCGAGAAATTAAAATGACGTTATATTATATCATATCGTTAATAACGACCTTTGTAACAACAGCGGTAATTCTACGTTTTCTTATTCCGCTTCTCAAGAGCAAGAAAATGGGGCAAAAAATACTTGATATAGGCCCGCGTTGGCATAAATCAAAGGAAGGCACCCCGACAATGGGAGGGCTATCATTCCTTATCGCAATATCGCTCGTTTGCGCAACGCTCTTCACCGTGCTTTATGCCATAGAAAAGGACAATACCCTATTGTTTCCCGTTTTCTGCCTTCTCTTTGCGATACTAAACTCGGTTATCGGAATGATCGACGACCGAACGAAGTTTGCAAAAAACAAAAACGAAGGCTTGCTTTCGTGGCAGAAATACCTTCTCCAGCTCATCGTTGCAATTCTTTTCATAGGCGCTTTAGCCGCCTTTGATTTCATAAACACGGAGCTTTATCTTCCTTTCTTTGATAAAACCGTAGATCTCGGATTTTTCTACTACATCTTCGCAGTAATACTTATTACAGGCGTTGTCAACAGCGTTAACCTGGCAGACGGAATCGACGGTCTTGCCGCCTCTGAAACAGCAGTTGTTGCGGCATTCTTTTCCGCCGTTGCATTCAAAACCCAAAGCAAGTCACTCGGTGTCCTTTCCGGCTCAACAATAGGCGGATGCCTCGGATTCCTCGTCTACAACTTCTACCCGGCAAGAGTATTTATGGGCGACACAGGTTCTCTCTTCCTCGGCGGACTTGTTACATCAATGGCATTTTTGATACTCAATCCGATGATAATTCTTATCTGCGGATTCGTATATATTATGGAAGCAATATCCGATATAATACAGGTCGGATATTTCAAGCTCACACACGGAAAGCGTCTGTTTAAAATGAGCCCCATTCATCATCATTTTG
>JAZNXR010000072.1:0-6979 GCA_045593985.1 Eubacteriales bacterium | reverse complement strand
GAAAACTCCGTTTTCGGCGAATTGTGTTTTATAGATATTTGCGAAAAAGCCCTTAATTCGTAGGGCGGGGGCTTGCTCCCGCCGTTATAGCCACGAATGAAATTGCAGAGATGAACAAGTTTGCGATATATCTTTGAAGCTTGTTTCCATGAAACAAGATAGAATCGCACTTTTGCTACAAAAACATAGCGAAGCTTTCTATCGCCATATCTTTGCGAAAAAATCCGTTTTTCGCAGTATAAAAGTTTTCTATTAAAGGAGCAATTATGGCAAAAATGTGGGAGGGCGTCACGAGCGCCAATACCTCGGAGATTGCCGACGATTTCAATTCGTCGATAAGCTTCGACTGCAAAATGTATAAGCAGGATATAACGGGAAGCCTCGCTCATGCGGCGATGCTTGCGAAGTGCGGAATTATCACGGTAGACGAGTGCGAGCTTATCTCGGACGGTCTTTGTGCAATTCTTGACGACCTGAATAGCGGAAAGCTGAAGATCGACCTCGAGGCAGAGGATATTCATATGTTCGTCGAAGCTGAGCTTACGAAGCGAATCGGTGACGTCGGCAAAAAGCTTCACACCGCAAGAAGCCGTAACGATCAGGTCGCGCTTGATATAAGAATGTACCTGCGTGACGAGATCGACGAAATAATCTCGCTTCTCAAAGCGCTGATAAGTGCGATCCTTATTCAGGCGAAAAACGGCAAAAATATGATAATGCCGGGCTATACGCATTTGCAAAGGGCGCAGCCGATAACATTTTCTCATCATCTGCTTGCTTACGGAATGATGCTCACCCGTGACATAGGCCGTCTTAACGACTGCAAAAAGCGAATGAACGTCTCCCCCCTCGGCTCCTGCGCCCTTGCAGGCACGACGTACCCGACAGACCGCCTTTACGTTGCCGATAAGCTCGGCTTCGACGGAATCTGCGAAAACAGCATCGACGGCGTTTCCGACCGTGACTTTGCCCTTGAGCTTCTTTCGGCTTGCTCGCTGATCATGACACACCTTTCCCGTTTCTCGGAGGAAATTATTCTTTGGTCAAGCTGGGAATTTAAGTTCGTTCAGCTTGACGATGCCTATACGACAGGCTCGTCAATAATGCCGCAGAAGAAAAATCCCGATATGGCGGAGCTTGTCCGCGGTAAAACAGGACGTGTTTACGGCGATCTTATGGGACTGCTCACGGTGCTCAAGGGACTTCCGCTTGCATACAATAAGGATATGCAGGAGGACAAGGAATCGGTGTTTGATGCAACCGAAACGGTAAAAATGTGCCTTAAGGTCTTTGCGCCGATGATTGAGACCATGAAGCCGATACCCGAAAATATGTATAAGGCGGCGCAAAAGGGCTTCATAAATGCAACCGACCTTGCCGATTATCTTGTCGGAAAGGGCTTGCCCTTCCGCTCGGCGTATAAGACCGTCGGTCAGCTCGTAGCTTGTTGCATCGAGAAAAACACGGTGCTTGACGAGCTTCCGATCGAGGAATATAAGAAGCACGATCCGAGCTTTGAGCCTGACCTCTACGAAGCAATTTCCCTTGAGAGATGCGTAATGAAGCGTAATTCTCTCGGCGGCTGCGGCGAGGAATCGTTCGAGCGACAGGTTAAATATATAGAAGCGTTTTTGGAGTAATAACTCAAAGGCGTTTCGCAATGCCGTTGTAGGGGGCGACGTCCTCGACGCCCCGTCCATGGGTGAAGAATATTGCTTTTTGAAATTTAAACCATAATCGACAAGAATATATTCGTTTAATAAAGTTCAAACGTTGTATTACGGGGCGTCGAGGACGTCGCCCCCTACGACAAAGTGGCGTAAACCTTGAAAGGAATTTATACTATGAAACATTTTCTCAAGCTCTCCGATTGGAGCACCGAAGAAATAATGCAGGCACTCGACCTTGCAGACAAGCTTAAATACGAAAGAAAGCACGGAATCGAGCACAAGCTCTTAAACGGTATGACTCTCGGAATGATATTCTCGAAGTCGTCAACAAGAACCCGCGTTTCCTTTGAGGTTGGTATTCACGATCTTGGCGGATCGGGGCTGTTCCTTTCCTCCCGTGACCTGCAAATCGGGCGCGGCGAGCCGGTTGAGGACACCGCAAGAGTGCTTTCCCGCTATCTTGACGGAATTATGATCCGCACCTTCGCACAAAAGGAGGTCGAGGATCTTGCGACCTACGGCTCGATACCGATAATCAACGGCCTCACCGATTACTGCCACCCCTGCCAGGTAATGGCGGATCTTATGACGATTCGTGAGCATAAGGGGGACCTATCCGGCAAGAAGCTGACCTATATCGGCGACGGAAACAATATGGCAAACTCTCTTATCGTTGGCGGTATCAAGACCGGCATGGAGGTTGCGGTTGCTTGCCCGAAGGGATACGAGCCTGATGCCGACATTATGAAGTGGGCGTCTGAAAACGGCGTCTTTACCTGCACCGAGAATATAGAGGAAGCCGCATCGGGCGCCGATGCACTTTATACCGACGTGTGGGCTTCGATGGGACAGGAAGCCGAGGCAGCAGAGCGCAAGGAGATCTTCAAGTGCTATCAGATTAATTCGACAGTCATGGCAGCAGCAAACAGCGGCGCAATGGTAATGCATTGTCTGCCTGCACACCGTGGCGAGGAAATCACCGCAGACGTCTTTGAGGCGCATGCGTCCGAGATCTTCGACGAGGCAGAAAACCGCCTCCACGCTCAAAAGGCAATTATGGTTCTTTGCATGGGCAAATAATATCTATGAAAATAAACACCCCAAGGGCAACGCCCTTGGGGTGTTTTTGTTTGTTGAAGTTTTTATGGATTGCGCCGACCGATCATACTCCCGAATAAGCGGAGAAGCCTGCGTCGATAGGAAGAACGATTCCCGTGATAGCAGAAGCCGCGCCATCGTGACAAAGCATAAGCGTTGCACCGAGAAGCTCATCGCTCTCAACGAAGCGTCCCATAGGAGTGCCGTTAAGAATCTTCTTGCTTCTTGCGGTCGGGTTGCCGTCAGCATCAAAGAGCAGAGCGTGATTCTGCGCTGAAAGCAGGAAGCCGGGAGCGATTGCGTTGCAACGGATTCCCGTGCCTGCAAAATGCGTTGCGAGCCACTGGGTAAAGTTCGAAATACCCGCCTTTGCCGCAGAATATGCAGGAATCTTCGTCAGCGGAATATATGCATTCATCGAGGAAATATTGAGAATTGCGCCCTTGCCCTTTTTAACCATGTCGGGAGCAAAAACCTGTGTCGGAAGGAGTGTTCCCTGGAAGTTGAGCTTGAAAACGAAGTCGATTCCGTCAGGCGTGAGGTCGAAAAAGCTCTTTTTGCCCTCGACTGCCTCGTGATGATATTCGTTGTCGGTCGTTGCTGCGGGATTGTTTCCGCCTGCGCCGTTAACGAGAACGTCACATTCGCCGAGCTTCGCAACAACGGCGTCGTGTGCCGCCTTGAGGGAATCTATTTCAAGCACGTTTGCTTCGAACGCCTCGCAGATGAAGCCCTCGGCCTTAAGCTCGTTTGCGAGCTTTTCTACGTTTGCAAGGTTGCGGTCAAGAGCAGCTACCTTGGCGCCCGACTGGGCGAAGGCTCTTGCCATAGCGGAGCAGATAAGTCCGCCTGCGCCGGTTACTATTACCACCTTGCCGGTGTAATCAATGTTAAGAGGAAGATTGATCATGATGTTTCTCCTTTTGGGGGTTCATAAAGTATAAACAAATTAACGGATATTATGTTTTCCGTAGGGCGGGGGCTTGCTCGGAACCCCCAAAGCTCGGCAAGCTCGCTTCGGGGAACCCCACGCGCTCCCGCCGTTTCATTTGTGATGTAACATCGTTTTGGTGCGGCGGGAGCAAGCCCCCGCCCTACCAACAAACGCTACGAAGTTTTATAAAAGACAGATAGGGTGTGCGCGGGAGCGACGGTGCGTCGAGGACGTCGCACCCTACAAGTACGTATCGGAGCTTTTGATTGTCTGTAAAAGAGTGAGTTTTACAACAGATCGAGCTTTCCGCCGTTTGCTTCGATAAGTCCGTTTATATATGCACTTCCGAGGGCACGGTCGTAGAGGCCGTAGCCGGGCTTGCCGGTCTCGCCCCAGATCATTCTGCCGTGGTCGGGACGGAAATATCCGTCGAAGCCGTTTTCGACGAGCGCCTTGACGATCTCGTTCATATTGACGCTTCCGTAAGCGGAAAGATGTCCCGATTCCTCGAAGCTTGTGTCGGGGAGGATCTTTACGTTACGCAGGTGCATAAATGCGATTCTGTCAGCCTTTGCGTACTTCTTGGTAAGAGCGACCATATCGTTTTTCGGCGAGCAACCGAGAGAGCCGATGCAGAGGCAAAGAGAGTTTGCGGGGCTGTCAACGATCGCGAGCATGCGGTCGATGTTCTTTTCATCGGTTATGATTCTCGGAATTCCGAAAATCGGATAGGGCGGATCGTCGGGGTGGATCGCCATTCTGACGCCACATTCCTCTGCAACGGGAATTATCTTTTTGAGGAACTTCTCAAGATTTCTCCAAAGTCCCTCCTCGCCAAGCTCACCGTAAGCAACGATCAGCTCTCTGATCTTCTCACGGGTGTAGCTTGCATCCCAACCGGGAAGGCAAATATCGTCCTTAAGGGGATCGAGTCCCTTCATCTGATCCCAATACATGACAAGAGAGGTCGAGCCGTCAGGCGCTTCCTTGTCAAGCTGGGTGCGAGTCCAGTCGAAAACGGGCATAAAGTTGTAGGTTATGCACTTAATGCCGTACTTTGCGCAGCGGCGGATGTTTTCGCAGTAGTTTTCAATATGACGGTCGCCCTCGGGTAGACCAAGCTTGATCTCCTCGGTCACGGGGATAGACTCAACAATGTCGAAAACGAGGCCGTTTTCTTCGCAAAGGCGGCAAAGACGCTCGATACTTTCCTCAGGCCATACCTCGCCGGGCTTTACGTCGTAAACTGCAGAAACGACGGAACGCATTCCGGGAATCTGTGAAATATACTTTAACGATACGGGATCGCTTTCGCCGTACCAACGAAATGAGCTTTTCATATTTTCCTCCGAAAATTTTACTGTTGAATTCATTATAACCCCGCCGCAGTGCTTTGTCAACTTTTCCGCAAACTTTACTTAAATATATGTAAAAAGAGCCCGAAAAAAACGAGCTCTTTTACATATAAATTTAAAACTTAAGCATTTTCAAAAATATCGGAGAGATATCTGCCGACAGCCGCAAGATAGTCCATACCTGCAGGAACGATCTCCTTCGGGCCGGGTATAACGACCTCAAAGTTGAGTACGCCCTTGTAGCCGATCTCCTTGAGCGCCTTCATAAGTCCGGTCCAGTCCATAGCGAGGGGCTTCCAAACCATTCCCTCGGGCGCCTGACGGTGTGCGAAGGGAATAGTGTGAAGGTCGCAAAGACCGTCATTATCGTGAACGTGCAGACAAACGAGCTTGTCGCCGCAGATGCGAACCATTTCAATCGGATCGTCCTGCGTGAGCAGTCCGTGACCGACGTCAACGCAGATCTTGAAACGGTCGCCGAGAATTTCGCACGCCTTTACCATTTCCTTTGCGCGCGAGAAGATGGTGGGGCAGATGTGACCGAAAACGGTGTCTACGTTCCACATGTTCTCGATGCAGCAGTAAACGTCATATTTTTCAAGGCAGGGAATGAGCTTCTTATACAGATCGATAACTGCGGGGAAGGTCTCCTCCTCCATAACGTCGTATTTTCTACGGACGTCAATGATCGGGTGAGTTACGCAGTGCTGTGAGCCGAGATAGTGGCACGCCTTGATAGAGCACTCGATCCTCTTGATGATCTCCTCCTCGCCCGAATAATAACGGGGGTGACCGTCGAAGGCGGAATGGATCTGGAAGATCTTGATTCCGACGGAGTCGGCTTTTTCGCGCAGGTCAGTGAAGTAGTCCTTTATCGCCTCATCGGTCCAGTTGTCGATGCCGCCGAGGAAATCGGAGCCACGATCAAAAAACGGCTCCATAGAAAGGTCGATGCCGTCAAAGCCCGACGCCTTTAACTGCTTGAACATTGCAAATTCGTCACCGAGACAACGCTGTCTGATCATTGAAAGCTTCATAGTTTTTCTCCAATCACGAAAGAAAATTTTTGTAACATAATTATAACGACAATCGAAAGTCGAAATTCTTGAATTTCGACGGCAAATCGTAGATTTGCCAACAGTTTTCCATGAGAAAACTGTCGATTTCTGTTTCAATGAATGTAGCCCAAAAAGTAGAGAGCTTTTTGGGGAGGCTGATATATCAGCCTCGAAAAGGCTTTTTGCCTTTTCGACATCATACATTCATTATAAAACACGGCATGGGAAAAGTCAACCGATTTTACCGTTAGAAGTTTAAAAAAGAGGCGTTCACACCGCCATATTATGAGCAAACGGCAGGAATATTTCTTTTTTTGAAAAAAGTGTTGACAAAAGCTTTTTCGTATGGTATAATCTTTAAGCGCTTTCGGTGGAAAGCAAAATAAATGTGGCGGAGTAGCTCAGTTGGCTAGAGCAACCGGTTCATACCCGGTAGGTCATGGGTTCAAGTCCAATCTCCGCTACCAGGCCCGTTGGTCAAGCGGCTAAGACACCGCCCTTTCACGGCGGTAACACGAGTTCGATTCTCGTACGGGTCACCAAAACAAAAACAGGGTAGCAACGCTACCCTGTTTTTGTTTTCCCGATTCTACGAATCGGCTCGGCGCATAAGCGCAACGAGTTCGCATTTGAGCCGAAAGCACGACGTCCGCTTGCGAGACGTCTGCTCGGCGAAAAATACAGCCGAAGGGCTGATTCTCGTAAAGGGATGCAAAGCATCCCTGTTTTATTTTGCCGATTCTACGAATCGGCTCGGCGCGAAAGCGTAACGAGTTCGCATTTGAGCCGAAAGCCGTCTGGGAGCTTGCTCACAAGCGGCTCGGCGAAAATGTAACATCGTTTTTGGGCGGGCTGTCGTGGGCG
>JAZNXR010000071.1:0-9786 GCA_045593985.1 Eubacteriales bacterium | reverse complement strand
CGGACTTCTCGGCCCCTCCGGATGCGGAAAGAGTACTACGCTTTATATGATAAGCGGTCTCCAGAAGCCTTCGGACGGTAGGATTTTCTTCGGAGACGATGACGTAACCGAGCTTTCGGCAGAAAACCGCGGTGTCGGTCTCGTGTTCCAGAACTATGCGCTTTATCCCCATATGACAGTTAAGCAGAACATCCTCTTCCCCCTTCAGAATCTGAAGGGCGCGGACAAGCTCCCGAAGGAAGAGATGATCGAGAGAGCATATACTGCGGCAAGACTGGTTCAGATCGATAACCTTATGGACCGTAAGCCGAGTGAGCTTTCCGGCGGTCAGCAGCAGAGAGTTGCAATCGCACGTGCGCTTGTCAAGATGCCTAAGGTGCTTCTCCTTGACGAGCCGCTTTCAAACCTCGACGCTCGTCTGCGTCTCCAGACTCGTGAGGAGATCCGCCGTATCCAGAAGGAAACCGGTATTACGACTATCTTCGTAACACACGACCAGGAGGAGGCAATGTCGATCTCCGACCTTATCGTAGTTATGAAGCTCGGTGTAGTTCAGCAGACAGGCGCACCCCAGGAGGTCTATGACAACCCGACAAACCTCTTTGTCGCAAAGTTCCTCGGAACTCCTCCGATCAACGTATTTGATGGCGAGGTCGTTGGCGAAAAGCTCTACATAGGCGGCGCTCAGGTTCTTGACGTACCCGGTGTAAGCGATCAGCTCGTTACCGTAGGTATCCGTCCCGAGGGCTTCAACCTTGATCCTAACGGAACCTTCGTATGTAACCTTCTTAACGTAGAGGTTATGGGACGTGACGTATCTGTCGTTTCAACGAATGAGGCTTCGGTAAACCCGACAATTCGCTCTATCATAAACGCAGACAACAAGGTAGAGGCAGGCGAAACCGTCACATTCTCTCTCAAGCCCCACAAGGTATTCCTCTTCTCGAAAGAGGACGAGAGCCGTATTTACTTCTGAGGTGATACGATATGGTAGAAAGTAAACATAAGTGGAAAGCGTGGCTGTATCTACTCCCCGCTATCGTGCTTCTTCTCATATTCACCGTTTGGCCGATCATAAACACGATTCATATCTCCGTTCAGGAGAATTATAATCAGCTTGAGCTTATCGGCGGTAAGACCTTCGAGTACGGATTTGGCAACTTTGTTAGTGTTGTTAAAGCCCCCAGCTTTACTACTGCTCTCTTTAACACAATACTGCTCTGCGTATTGACGGTACCGATCTCGACGATTCTCGCACTCGTCATCGCGGTATGCCTTAACTCTATAGGCCCCCTTTCAAGATTCCTTCAAACAATATACTTCCTCCCCTACGTAACGAACTCTATCGCTATCGGAATGGTATTTGCGGCAATGTTTAGTATGGTCGGTGCGGATATAACGAATCCGGATTCGTTTGGAATCGTAAATAACGTAATTCAGTTCTTTGGTGGCGAGCCTATAAACTGGATGAACGCTGGCTCGACAACTGGGGCGAATATGACGGTTTTGGTCATATACATCGTCTGGAACGCTCTCCCCTTTAAGATCCTTATTCTTCTCGGCGGACTCCAGAGCGTAAACAAGCAGTATTACGACGCCGCAAAGGTCGACGGCACAAGCCGCTTCCGCGTGTTCACTAAGATTACTGTTCCGCTTCTTTCCCCGATGATTGCATACGTTGTAATCACGGGCTTTATCGGCGGCTTCAAGGAATATTCAAGCATCGTCGGTATATTCGGCGAAAAGATGGGCCCTCCCGGCTCTCAAGGCTATCCTCTAGATACGATGGTTGGATATATTTACAGATCAATTGATTCGCAACAGGGAAGAGCAAGTGCCGCAGCACTTATACTCTTCGGTATTATCTTTATTGTTACGATGATCAACCTTGCAGTAAGCAAGAAGAAGACACACTATTAAGGAGGGAAACGAAAATGGCAGATAATTTAAATGTTACCCTTCATGAAAAGGATCTGAAGCAGGTAAGCAGGGCGCAGCTCTTCGGAAAGATCATTTCCAAGACATTGACCTACACCTTCCTTATCATTATTGCGATAATCGTCCTTTTCCCATTCTACTGGATGATCATTTCCTCGCTTAAAACTCTTGATGAGTATAAGCTTTCGGTTCCGACACTTTTCCCGAAAAAAATAATTTGGCACAACTACATCGAGGCATTCGATGCTGCCAATCTTGGAACGCTCTTTAAGAATACGGTAATAGTTGGTGTCGTATCGACGATCCTCTCGCTCATCATAACCGTTATCTCGGCGTTTGCATTTGCACGCCTTGAGTTCAAAGGAAAGAATGCGCTCTTTGCTGCGCTTCTAGGAACGATGATGATCCCCGGCGAGCTTTTCACCATAACGAACTATCAGACGGTAAACGAGTTCGGCTGGATGGATACCTACACGGTACTTATCGTACCCTTCCTTGTAAGTATTTTCTACATCTACCTTCTCCGTCAGAATTTCCTGCAGATACCGAACGAGCTGTATCTTGCGGCAAAGGTCGACGGCACGAGCGATCTTAAATACCTCTGGAAGGTTATGATTCCCCTTGCACTCCCGACTCTTATTTCGATCACGATCCTTAAGATGATGGGTGCGTGGAACTCCTATATGTGGCCTAACCTCGTTGCAAGAAACAGCTTGCCACTTATTACAAATGGTCTCCGTAACGCATATGCAGACGTAAACGGTGATATTAACTTCCCGGTGCAGATGGCCGCGGTAGTTATAGTATCTACTCCCCTTTTCCTCGTATTTCTCTTCCTCCGCAAGTACATCATGAAGGGTGTATCGCGTAGCGGAATCAAGGGTTGATAATTCGGGAAACCGATATCATAAATTAAAAAAGAAAGGAATTTTTTACCGTGAAACTAAGAAAAATTCTCATCTCTGTGCTTCTTGTTGTTGCAATGCTTTCGAGCACGCTCATGCTCTTCTCCTGCAACAAGGCTAAGGTAGCACCCGACTTCGTAATGCCTGAAAATGGCTTCGATACCTCCAAAGAGGTAACGATCACCTTCTACCACACGATGGGCTCAAACCTTCGTGACGTTCTTGATTATTATATCACAGAGTTTAACAAGCTTTATCCGAACATCAAGGTCGTACACGAGCAGGTAGGTGGCTACGACGACGTTCGTAAGACTATCACTACCGAGATCACCGTTGGTAACCAGCCTAACATCGCATACTGCTACCCCGACCACGTTGCTCTTTACAACATGTCGCTTGCAGTTCAGACTCTTGACGTTCTTATCGATGCAGACAAGACTGTGACCGACGCTCTCGGCAACGAAACCGTAATCGGTCTTACCGAGGCTCAGAAGGACGACTTCATCAAGGGCTACTATGATGAAGGCAAGCAGTTTGGCGACGGAAAGATGTATACCCTCCCGCTTTCTAAGTCTACCGAGGTTCTCTACTACAATAAGACCTATTTTGAAGAAAATGGCTTTGAGGTTCCCAAGACCTGGGACGAGCTTGAAACACTCTGCGCAGCTATAAAGGCAAAAGAAACCGCTAAGGGAAAGAAGTGCGTACCTCTTGGTTATGACTCAGAAGCAAACTGGTTCATTACCATGTGCGAGCAGCTCGGCTCTCCCTACACCTCCGCAACGGGCGACAACTTCCTCTTCAATAACAAGACTAACAGAGACTTCGTTGCAAAGTTCAGAGATTGGTACAAGAAGGGTTACGTAACCACTCAGGAGATCTCCGGCGGTTATACCTCCGAGCTTTTTGTTACAAATGACACCTATATGTCTATCGGTTCGTCGGCAGGTGCTACTCACCAGCGTCCTGAAAAGGTAAACGGCGCATATCCCTTCGAGGTAGGCATTGCTACCATTCCCCAGATGAATGCCGATAATCCCAAGGTTATCTCTCAGGGCCCCTCTCTCTGCATTTTCAAGAAGGCAGATCCTCAGGAAGTTCTTGCTTCTTGGCTCTTCGTTAAGTATCTCACCACGACTGTTGAGTTCCAGGCAGAGTTCTCAATGGCATCTGGCTACGTTCCGGTAATCAAGAGTGTTGCGGATCACCCCGTATATGCTGAATTCCTCAATAAGGCAGACGGCGGCGACCGTATCGCAGCTCTCTCTGCAAAGATCTGTCTTGATCAGCAGGAAGCTTACTACACCTCTCCCGCATTCAACGGTTCTTCTGTTGCCCGTGACCAGGTTGGTATGCTCCTTCAGACATGTCTCGTTTCTGGCTGGAATGATTCCGAAGTAGAGTCTAAGATCAAGGCGGCATTTGATACGGCAATTAAAGAGTGTAACTACCAAATCGGTAAATAATTCCTATGAAAAAGAGCTTTATTAAAAATATTACTAAAGTAACGGCGCTTGTCCTTGTCGCCCTGACCGTAATTATCGCCTGCGTGTCCTGCGTAGGCGATAAGGGCGGAGAGCCGGCGGACACGCACAAGGACTACGCCGCATCCGTCACGCTCGACCTGAATTCGAGCGAGACGATCAAGCAAGAGGTTACCGTCCACGCATATATCGACGGCGACACAACGCATTTTAATGTTCCTACGTCTGTAATGCCTAACGGTATCCTTAAAGCAAGATATCTTGCAATAAACACTCCCGAATCAACGGGAAAAATTGAGCCATGGGGCAAGGCCGCATCGAACTACACCAAGGAAACCCTTAAAAACGCAACCTCGATTATAATCGAGAGCGACAATAATAAGTGGAACGCCGATTCGACAGGCGACAGATATCTCGTATGGGTATGGTATAAGACCGCTGACAGCGACACCTACCGTAACCTCAATATCGAGATACTCCAGCTTGGACTTGCAATCGCATCAAACTCCGCAAACAACCGCTACGGCGAGGTTTGTATGAATGCGATAGCACAGGCGAAGGCAGAAAAGCTTCATTCTCATTCAACCGAGAAGGATCCCCTTTTCCCTTATGGCGAAGCATCCGAGCTTACCCTTAAGGAGCTTCGTGTAAACGTAACCGATTACGATAACGCAAAGGTTGCCTTTGAGGGCGTTGTCACGATGAACAACGCAAATACCGCATACGTTGAGGATTATGACGAGGAAACGGGACTTTACTACGGTATTTCCGTCTACTACGGCTACGGTCTTAACGGCGACGGTCTTGAAATCCTTTCTCTCGGCAACCGTGTTCGTATCGTTGGTACAGTAACCTATTACGAGACCGGCGGATATTATCAGGTATCCGGTGTCGAGTATTCCTCAATGAGACCGAATAACCCGAACAACCTTAAGCTCATAAGCCAAGGTCACGAAGCGGGCTATAAGGAAATCGATGGCGCAACGTACATGTCCAATGTAACTATCGACATCGAGGACGCAGAGAGCAAGAACGTCAGGTTTGCCAAACTTGCCCTCGATACGACAGTTTCGATGAAGAATCTCACCGTAACGAAGTGTTATACCACCTCAAACGGCGGCTCCTCCGACGGTGCGATCACAATAACCTGTTCTACCCCCGACGGAAATACAGTCCAGCTCCGTACAAACGTCCTCTACGACAATGACGGTAATCTCATTAAGCAGGATTACTTTATGGGCAAGACGATCGACGTTAAGGGTATAATGGCGTTCTTCTCCGACGATTACCAGATCAAGATATTCTCGGTAAACGACGTCGTAATTCATTGATTCCCAAAAAATTAAATATATAAGGAGAAAACAATATGAAAAAGCTTCTCGCACTTCTCTTGGCAATTTTCTGTTGCTTCGGAATGGTAGCTTGTGGCGGCGAGGACAATAGCAAGGCACTTGATGACGCTATTGCTATTATCAATAACCTCTACAAGGATACCACCGTTTCCCCTGCGGACTTTACCGTTGTAGGTTCCGTTAAGGTAGGCGACAAGACTGCTGACATCACCTGGACTACTAACCTTAGCACCGTAAAGGTCGTTAAGGACGGCAAGTTCTACAAGATCGAAGTTCCTGCAGAAAATGCTGCAGAAACAACCTATGCTCTTACTGCAACCGTTAAGATCGGCAAGCAGGCCAAGACCAAGACCTTCAACATCACTCTCCCTGTAATCATTCTTAATGTATTCGAGGCAGAGCCGGCAGAAGGTCAGGCATATAAGCTTATGCTTACCCAGGTAACCCTCGGAAAGAACCTCTTTGCTATTCACGATACCCAGAATGGAAACAAGGGACAGAAGTATATCAAGACCACCGAGGATGCTACCGCAGCTCCTGACTTCTTCGCTGAAAAGGTAGAGGGCGGCTACAAGTTCTATACTATGATCGAGGGCGCAAAGAAGTACGTTACCGCATCTCTTCCGATCGAGGACGGCAAGGAAAATCCCTCCAAGTACCTCGGCTATTCCGACGAAGGCACCGTTTGGTACTACAAGGCTGACTGCAAGGCGTGGTTCACCACTATCGACGGCGGCGAGTACGTTCTCGGCACTTACAGCTCCTACAATACTCTTTGCATCTCTGACGGCTCTTACATGAAGCCCGACACCACCGGCGTAACCCAGTTCCCCGGTAACCTTATCACTCTCGAAAACGTTTCCAAGCTTTCTCCCGTAGAAAAGCCCGAGCAGGTTGAGCTTCCCGAGGCAAATTCTACTCTTACTATCGCAAAGATCATCGAGCTTGCAGAGAAGATGACAAGCGATGTTTATTCCGAAGGCAAGTACTACGTTGTCGGTGAGATCACCGAGGTTTACAACACCACTTACGGTAACATGAAGATCAAGGATGCTGAAGGTAATATCCTTACCATTTACGGCACCTACAGCGCAGACGGCGAAACCCGTTACGACGCTCTTACCACCAAGCCCGTAGCTGGCGATACCGTTAAGATTTACGGTATAATCGGCCAGTACAACGGCACTCCTCAGGTTAAGAACGGTTGGATCGTCGAGCACACCGCTGCTACCGGCGGCAACACCGGTAACCAGGGCGGCAACACCGGTAACCAGGGTGGCGACACCGGTAACCAGGGTGGCAACACCGGCAACACCGGCAACCAGGGCGGCAATACCGGCAACACCGGCAACCAGACTCTTGGCGCTCCTGCAACCTCTCTTGAGGTCGGCAAGGGCTACGTTATCACTGCTAACAATGCTAACGGCGCTCTTTACGTAACCGGAAGCATCACAAGCGGACGTTTTGATGCTGCTACAAGCTCCGACTCTGCGGCAGTATTCTATGTAGAAGCAGGCGCAGAAAGCGGCGATTTCCTTCTCTACTTTATGAAGAGCGACGCTAAGACCTACGTTATAATGAAAGATGAGTCTAAAGGCGGTAAGACCACTGCGACTGCCGCTGAGGCTACTGTATTCGTATGGAATGCAGACCTCAATACGCTTGTTGTTAAAGATCCCGATAATGCACGTGCATTCGGTTCTCAGGACACGGGCACTTATTCTAACCTTTCTACCTACGCTGTAAGCAATACTACCGGCTACAACTGGGGACAGTTCCTTCCCGTAGCATAATTTTCACGGTAAAATCGAAAAGCCACCCATTCGGGTGGCTTTTCTTTTGTTAGCCCTCACATTGGAAGATGTGCCGCCGTAGACGGCGGGAGGATATTGAAACCTCCTCATCCGCCCTTTGGGACACCTTCCCCTCAGGGGGGAAGGCTAAACAATGTGGCGAAGCTTCGTCTCACTGTTCGTAGGGCGGGGGCTTGCTCCCGCCGCATCAAAACAATGTTACGAAGGCTGCGAAGCAACCGTGTAAAAAAAGGAAAAGCACCGATTACTCGGTGCTTTTCCTTATATGTCCTTAATACTCTCAAATACCGTAAGATCCGTCTTGCAAGAAGTTATCGGCGTTATCGAAACGTAACCGTTCTTCACGGCGTCAATATCAACCGTCAGATCGTTAAATTCACGAACAACAGGCTCACCTGTCTGAAGCACAGTTCCGTCACCGCAGTCGATAAACTCGTCGGTGTAAAACTCGCCGCCCTGCTTCGTTATCTTGAAGCCCTTGATAACGTGCGGAATGTTAATATTAAAAAGATTCCCCTTCGAAAGAAGTCCGTTCTTTTCAATATAGTCAAACACAAGGTCAAGCTCCTCGCAGGCAGTAACGAATCTGTCGTGACCTGCCGAAAGAGCAATTCCCTTGATTCCGAGACGTGAGCCCTCAAGGATCGCTCCGACGGTGCCCGAATAAGCAATATCGTCGCCGAGATTGTAACCGTTGTTTATTCCCGAAATAATAAGGTCGTAGGTGGTCTTAAGCCCCGTTACGCCAAAGCGAACGCAGTCGGCAGGAGTCGAATCAAGGGCATAGACCTCGATATCATCGGCAATAAATTCCTTTGAAAGAGCAACAGGCTTGACAAATTCAAGCGACTGACTCATTCCGCTCTGCTCAACCTTCGGAACTACGACAGTAACCTCACCCCTTGTCCTTGCCCAACGAATAAGCCCGGGCAGAGCAGGGGATGACATAGAGTCATCGTTAACAATAAGTATCTTCATAGCCAGCCCTCGTTATTATCCTTGTAGTCTTTCAGACGCTTGTCTGCGTCGTTCAGAAGCGCCGCGATTTCCTCGTCATTATAAACGGTAGCGCCGCTTGCACAGTCGTGACCGCCGCCGCGATAATTCTCGGCAATTTCGTTTACAGTCACAAAGCGTGAGCGCAGACGGACTCTGATCTCACCATCGTCGGCATCAATAAATGCGATCCATATAAGCGAATCCTTAATCGAATCCATATAAGAAACGCAAGCGCTTGCCTCCTCGTAGGTAAGACCGAATTCCTTGCGCGTGTCAGCGGTTATTCTGATATATGCAACGCCGTTCTCGGTCATCTTAATGTTATCAAGAACGTATCCGTGGAACTTGAATTCCTCAAAGCTCTTCATATAAAGATGTGCGTAAAGATGATCGGTGTCAACACCGAGATCAAGAAGCATACCTGCATATCTCATAGTATCTCCCGAAACAGAGCGGAAGCGGAATCTTCCCGAATCGGTAACCATCCCGGTGTAAATGTAGGTCGCCGCCTCTGTATCGATTTTAAGCTCGTCACGGAAGGCATAGTAAAACTCCGCAATCATCTCAGAAGCAGAGGATTTTTCCTCAACTACCCATGAAGGCTCGCCGTAATTATCAATGCTAATGTGATGGTCGATCTTAATAAGCTCGGGACAAAGGGTATATCTCTTGTCAGAAATTCTTTCGGTAGTGGCAGTATCAATAACTATTCCGAGCGATTTCGCAAGAATATCATCAGAAATCTCGCCGTCCTCATTTCCGAGGAAGCTGATATAATCGGAATAATCCTTATTAGAAAGAAGAATTGTCTTTTCGGGAAATGAAAGGCGCAAAATTCTCTGGAAGCCCTTCGTCGAGCCAACTGCGTCACCGTCGGGACGCTTGTGACGGAATATTACGATAGAATCGTATTCCTTGATTTTATCAAGTATCGCTTTCATGTTTTCAAGCTTCATTACTGTCCTCCGAAAGGGAAATGAGGTCATTAAGAAGCGCCATAGCCTCGTCCCTGTCTTTCAGGGTAGCTCCGCTTGCCTTCTTGTGACCGCCTCCGCCGTATTTAACGGCGATAGGATTTATGTTCATTTTTGAAGAACGGATCTCACAAAGAACGCCGTTATCCGTTTCGGTGAAATTGACCCAACGGTCAATTCCCCGAATTTCCGACATGGTATTTACCATTCCTCTTGAAATGGTGAAATTGTCAACTCCGTAGCTTCTTGCCTCGTCAATGGGCGTGTAAATATATGCAACTCCGTTTTCGGCAATATTTATCTTCAAGGTAAACTGCGCA
>JAZNXR010000070.1:0-10138 GCA_045593985.1 Eubacteriales bacterium | reverse complement strand
TCTTCCACTTTTTTGCCCAGCCGAGATTTATCCCGTCGACGAGATATTTTGAATCGGACGTCAGAAGCACGCGGCACGGCTCCTTCAGAAGCTCCAGTGCCTTTATCGCGCCGAGAAGCTCCATTCGGTTGTTCGTCGTTTCGGCAAAGCCCTCGGACAGCTCTCTTTCGTATTCATGATAAACAAGTATTGCGCCGTAGCCTCCGGGGCCCGGATTTCCACTGCAAGCGCCGTCGGTATAGATGTTTACGGTTTTCATTATTACCTCTTATTTTCCAAGCTCGATATTTCTCTTATACGATGCCATTATCGCATCAGCAAAGAGACCGTCAACGCCGCCGTTTTCAAGCGTTTTAACGCCCTCGATGGTGCTTCCGCCGGGTGAACAAACGGCGCGGCAAAGAGCAATCGGTTCGCCCTTCGTTTCGGCAAGCAGCTTCGCCGTACCGATAAGCGTCTGCTCTGCCATAACAAGTGCGTCTCCGTAGGAAAGTCCGCACCTTTCACCGCCACGGGCAAGCGCTTCGATGACCTGGCAGACGAAGGCCGGGCCACAGCCCGAGACCGACGTTCCCGCATCGATAAGCTTTTCGTCGAGGCGCATGAGAGCTCCTGCGTTTTTCATTATATCAAGAAATCCGTCAAGGTCGCTTTCCGATACGCTTTCCGTTAACGTGTAAAGAACAACGCCCTCTCCGACCGAAACCGGAAGATTCGGCATAATTCTTACCGTCGGATAGTCCCCGAAAAGCTCGCCAAGGCGCTTTGTAGTAATTCCCGCCGCCATCGAAACGAGAACGAAGCTATCCTTTCTTTCCGCAAGCATCGGAGAAAGCTCCTTCGAAAGTTCTGCAAGCATCTGCGGCTTGACGGCAAGGAATATGTACTTGCAGTCGGATGCGATCTCGTTAAGATCTCCCGCCATTGCCCCCGTTTCGGAGCAAAACGCATCTACCTTATCCTTATTTACGTCGTTTATAACAATGTGAAATGCGGAAACGCTTTTCATAACCGAGCGTGCAAGCGCCGAGCCCATATTTCCGCAACCGATAAATCCAATTCTCATATTATTTTCTTACTTGTCCGTTTCCGGTAATTATATATTTATAAGTGTTAAGCTCATTAAGTCCCATCGGGCCTCTTGCGTGAAGTCGCTGCGTTGAAATTCCCATCTCACAGCCCAGCCCGAACTGACCGCCGTCGGTAAAGCGAGTTGACGCATTAACGTACACCGCCGCAGAATCAACGACTGTCGTAAAATAAAGAGCATTCTTTTCGTTTTCGGTAACGATTCCGTCGCTGTGACGTGTCGAATGAAGCGAGATATGCTCTGCAGCCTCTTTAACATCCGAAACGATCTTGACAGCGAGAATATAATCGAGAAACTCGGTGTCAAAATCGGTCTGACCAGCCGGCACGCCGTCTATTATCTTCGCCGCTTTTTCGCATAGACGAAGCTCAACAGGCTGCTTGCTCTCCGACTTACGTCCGTCGACCAAAAGCGCCTTGATCTTCGGCAAAAATTCCTCCGCTACGCCCTCGTGAACGAGCAAGACCTCCTCGGCGTTACATACCGAGGGGCGCTGTGTTTTTGCATTTTCGATTATCGTCAGCGCCTTATCGAGATCGGCATACTCGTCAACGTAAATGTGACAAATTCCCGTTCCCGTTTCAATACACGGTACAGTCGCATTTTCAGTGCAGGCGCGGATAAGTCCCTTGCCGCCTCTCGGAATAAGCAGATCGACGTATCCGACAGCTGTCATAAGCTCGTTTGCACTATTTCGGCTCGTGTCGGTTATGATGTTGATAAAATCAGGATTCATTCCAATGCGCTCAAGTCCGTTCTTCATTGCCTGAACGACCGCAAGCGATGTTCTGAATGCCTCCTTACCGCCTCGCAAAACCGCCACGTTTCCGCTTTTAAGGCAGAGTGCCGCAGCGTCTGAGGTGACATTCGGACGGCTTTCGTAAATTATCGCAATCACGCCCATAGGCACCGACGTCTTTTTCACCGTCAGTCCGTTCTTAAGGACATGCTCCGAGATCGTACGTCCGACGGGATCGGGGAGCGAAATAAGCGCTGTCACGCCCTTCGCCATATCGAGCACACGCTCGTGGCTGAGCGCAAGACGGTCGAGCATTACCTCGGATATAACGCCTCTTGCCGCATCAAGGTCAAGTGCGTTTTCCCTTAAGATCTCATCTTCGTTTTCAAGAATCGCCTCCGCCATGGCGGTCAGCGCCTTGTTTTTATCCTCGGTCGAGAGGAGAAGAAGCTCGTTTTTTGCGTTTTTAGCTTTTATAAGTATCTCTTTAGTTGTCATTTTTCTTGCCTAAAAATTTAGTTCCGACACTTTTGCCGTCAAAAATATCGTAAAGTATTTTCGGATCTGTACCGTTTGCAATTACCATATCGCAGCCTGCCTCGGTAGCAATAGACGCCGCCGAAAGCTTGGTTTTCATGCCGCCGGTGCCAAGATTGCTTCCCTTTTCTCCGCCGAGAGCAACGATCTCATCGGTAATCTGACTGACGGTCGGTATAAGCACGGCATTTGCATCCTTATGAGGATCGGCGGTATAAAGGCCGTCAATATCGGAAATAAGCACGAGAAGCTCTGCTCCTGCGCTTTCTGCGACGATAGCCGCCAAGGTATCGTTATCGCCCACGGCAATTTCCTCGGTTGCAATCGTATCGTTTTCGTTTATAATAGGCAGAACGCCAAGCTCGATAAGGCGAGAAAGCGTATTTTTGAAGTTCTCATGACGCTTTTCGTCCTTGACGTCGGATGCGGTCAGAAGTATCTGCGCAACGGTATGATTATATTCCGAGAACAGACGGTCATAGGTATACATAAGCTCGCACTGACCGACGGCTGCCGCTGCCTGCTTCGTCGGCATATCCGTCGGGCGTTTATCAAGCCCAAGCTTGCCGACGCCCATTCCGATAGCTCCAGACGAAACGAGAATTATCTCGTGCCCTGCATTTTTGAGATCGGAGAGCACCTTCGTAAGCTCCTCAACACGTCTGATATTTAGCCGACCGCCGTCATGTGCTATGGTCGATGTTCCAACTTTAATAACTGCTTTCATATTATGATTTCTTTCCGAATACGTATGCGTAATAGTCGTTTTCCAATACGTAGAAGGTGTACTTTCTCTTCGCCGTAACAAGCTTATTTACGCTGCTGACGTAGGCTGATATTTCAGCATCCGTTGCAGTAAAGCCCTCGGCGGGAGTAAAGGTCTTTGTTGCGGTCTTGTAGCTGCCGTATCTCGTCAACCAGTTCCAGGAGCCTGCGCCCTTGTCGAAGTTGATTATAACGACAGGCTCGTTGCCCGCAAGGACGTCGGTTCCAGCCATAAGACGGGAATCGTATTTAAGTCCGAAAAGGTTAGAGATGGTCGGCAGAATATCAATGGCGGAGCAAGGCGTGCTTACCCGAACAGGCTCCTCCATTGCAGAATTCCAAACGATAAAGGCATTTCTGTAAAGGTCGAAATTCGAGCTTATTCCGTCTTCGGGGATACCGTACAGCTCAGCTAAAGCGCTGTTCGGCAAGCCGTAAGGATAATGGTCTGCGCCCATTGCGAAAACCGTTCTGTCAAGAACGCCCGCCTCACGCAAGCCGTCTACAAGCTCGGTAAGCATAAGCTCAACCTCATACTGGCAAGCAAGATAAGCCTTAACGTCCTCCGAATAATTAAGGCCATACTCCTGGCAGTAGGAATTTATAAACGAACGGTGCTTCTTGCACATTGCGTTTCCCGACCAGTTATAGTTCGTATGACCGCTTATCGTCATGTAATAAACGTGGAACGGCTCTTTGTCAACGAAGTCGCTGATCGTTACCTTAGCCGTATCGTGGTCGGAGGGTACCCAGGGGAACTTCATCTTGTTTCCGTCTTTGTCGGTAAAATTTTCAAGTCCCGAATAGCCTGCCACCTTGTTTCTGTTATATCCGATCCATTCGTAGCCGATCGAGGGATGCGACTCGTCACGGTTATAATAAGTATAAGTCCAGGCGTGATAGCCCTTGGTCGTATATCCAAGACTCTTGAACTGATTTCCGAGAGTAAATGGCTGATAGGTCTTGGACAGCTTATCCGTCATACAGGTCGTGCTGTTGTAGAAGTTGCCCGTCAGGTTTGCATATTCACCCGTTGAAGTCGAGCCGCCCCAGGTGCCGTTATAGAAGTTTTCGAAAACAAAGCCCTCTGTCGCCATCATATAAAGAGTCGGGGTGAGGTTTTCGTCAATAACGTGATGCGAAAAGCCCTCAAGTGTTAAGAATATGAGGTTATATCCCTCAAATATTCCCGTATATTGATTCTTCTTTGACGGAGTGAGGGCGGTGAAATATTTATTAAGCTCACCGATCTTTCCGCTCGTTTTTGAGAAGTTCAGATTTTCAATGATGTTGTCGCCGTAAACCTTTGGCGGCTCGGGAACGGTTGTCGAATCCTCGGGATTCGTCGTATCTGTTGTAACGCTATCCTTGGTTTCAAAGGGATTATAGATATCGTTCATTCCCGATTCGATCTCGACCTTCTCGGAAAACTCTATGTTAAACAGCAGCTTTTGAAGCGCCAATCGGGTTGAAGTCAGAATTCCGAGCTTGTTTGCACTTTCCGTCGTATCGTGATAGCGGTAGTAATGAAGCGAGCCGTATTCCTCGGTATCGGTTGCGGTCGATATCGAGCCGCAAATAAAGGAAAACGCCATGACCGATGCAACGAAATAGGAGAGGATCGGAGGCAAACGCTTCACCGGATAACCTGTAAGAAATTTACCGAATACCGATACAAGCACCGTCGGCACCATAAGCAATATAACGAACAGTATGTTATCCCAGATGGCGTTCCACATGACGGAGGCAAAATCAGTAATTGCCTCGCCTGCCATTCCTGTGCTTTCAAGACCGTAGTAGACTCGGAATATCTCAAAATATATCAGCTGTGATGCGAGAATCAAGGCTAAAACAACCGACAGCACAATTGAAGTTATGCGAATGGCGGTACGGTTCTTTATCAGCGACAAAATCAACGAAATAAACGCACCAATGGAAAACGAGAAGAAGAAGATATTGGTAAGCTCAACTCCCGTCGGCGCGCCCAACGTGCGAAGACGCACAACCATTTCAAGATAAAAAACAGTAATGGGGAAAAACAGCAGCATTAAAGCAAGGCTCAGCGTCTGCTGTTTTTTAGTTGGGCGAGTTTTTTTATTTGCATTTTCGTTCATTTTTTTCACCGCCTTGGTAATATTAGTATGCTTCAACTCTCATAAGCAGAGTTTCGAGCAGCTCGCAAGCAGCGCTTCTTCTCACCTCGTCACGGCTTCCGTCAAGCTTGAGCCGATAGACCGAGGTGCCGTAGCTGTCGGAAATTCCAATATAGACAACTCCTGTCATATCAGAAGGGACTCCCTCTCCGCCGCTTGCATAACCGGTCGTTGAAATCCCGATATCAGCGCCCGACACTTTACGGGCGCCCTCTGCCATCTCATAGCAGCATTGCTCCGACACCGCGCTGTATGTATCAAGCGTCTCACTTCTCACTCCGAGAAGCGACATTTTGATTTCATTCGTATAGGACACAACGCCGCCGAGAATGACCTGCGATGCTCCCGAAACATCGGTAAGCATCTTGGCTACCAGCCCTCCCGTGCAGGATTCGGCTGTAAATACGGTAAGAGACTTGTCACGAAGAGAGGAAACCACTCTTTCGGAAAGGTTGTATTCCGTCATTATTTCGTTCCGAAGAGACGGTCACCGGCATCGCCGAGACCGGGAATAATATAGCAATTTTCATTAAGCTTCTTATCAAGAGCCGCAACGTAAATATCAACGTCGGGATGGTCCTCCTGAACCTTCTTGACTCCCTCGGGAGCAGCAACGAGATTAAGAAGGCGAATATCCTTCGCTCCTCTTTCCTTGAGCATCGTAATAGCATCGGATGCGCTACCGCCCGTTGCAAGCATGGGATCGCAGAGGATAACCGTTCTCTTTTCTATATCCTCGGGAAGCTTGCAGTAATAGACGACGGGCTTATGTGTTTCGTGGTCACGGTAAAGACCGATATGTCCGACCTTTGCGACGGGGAGAAGCTCAAGAAGTCCGTCTACCATTCCAAGTCCTGCGCGGAGGATAGGAACGATTGCTACCTTCTTGCCCGCAATACGTTTAGCGGTCATTTTCTGAATAGGGGTTTCAATTTCCCAATCAACGAGCGGAAAATCTCTCGTTATTTCATAACCCATAAGCAGAGTTATCTCGTCGAGAAGCTCGCGGAATTCCTTAGCTCCCGTGCGCTTGTCACGCATTATGGTAAGCTTGTGCTGAATAAGCGGATGGTCTATTATATGGAGTGTGCTCATTTTAGTTCTCCTTCATTTTGTCTTTCTAATAATTATACACCAATATAAAACTATTTTCAACACTTTTATAATAACTTAATTGACTTTATTGTAAATAATAATAACAGATATCTTTATTTACCTATGAACGCAAAACGCGCGTCGGAAAATTTCCGACGCGCGTTCCTTGCTATTGATTTATACGTCCCGATCATTTCTTATCGGAAGAACGCTTTTTCTTTATGATCAGATATGCGACGACCGCGCCTGCGACGAGCAGAACGACTACAACGATGATCCAAACGAATCCAAAGTCATCGTTTTTCTTGTTCTTCCCGTCATCGCCCTTATTGGACGTTACCTCGCTGTCGCAGGTATCGCACAAGCCGTTGCCGTCAGCGTCCTTATGCGCCGATTTATTGATTATCTCGCCGCATCCGCAGACGTACCAATGGCTCTCGCCGTCGAAGTTTATGCCGCCTGCAGGAGCATGCTTGTGATTTTCGGAGAGGGTGATAACGTATCCGCAATCAAGGCATACCTCATCGGTATCGGCAGTAGCCGCGCCGCTTGAACGGTGCTTCTCCACTTCACCTCTATGATAGCAGTTTTCGGTAAGACACATGTGAGCGTGACCGGTCGGATCGATGAAGCCCCAGACGTCGGTTGCAAGACTATGCTCACCGTAGCCTCCGTAAGGCGCACCGCAGGTCTCGCACTTCGCCTTTTCCTGACAGGTAGCACTTCCGCCGCTGTGCTTAACTCTCGTTCCGTCAATGTCTTTGTAGCATCTTGTACATACCTTGAAGTGCTCGGTAGAATTGGATTTAAGCTCACTTTCAACGTGACCGAGAGGAGATACGATTCCCCACTTGCTTATATCGGTGATCTCCTTCTTTGCCGCAGCGTCCTCGTAATTCTTACCGCAGGACTTACAGTGATAATAGGTCTGCTTTCCGTTTTCGGTACAGGTCGGTAAGAGCTTATCGATTCTTTCCATATCGTGCTCGTGTGTGAGAGCTTCAAAGGTATAGGAAATACCTGCCGCATCGCCGTAGCTCGAATACTCGACGGTGGCCTCTTTTCCGTTTATCGTTCCCGAAAGCACGCCTTCCTCGGCAAAGTCATAGCCCACCTTGGAGCGGAAATTGATCGTCACCTTATAAACGTGACCTTCCTTGAATTCCTGACCGACACCGCCGGGAACAAAACGCTTGTTATCCGTCTCGTCAAACCACTCAACGCCGTTTTTCTTATAGGTGCCCGTGCCGTCGCTGTAATATGCGGAACCGTCGAATTTGGTATAATCGGGCTTATTTCCGATAATAGGCACGTCGATATTAAACGTCAAAGCTCTTATAGTCGGCGAGTCGCTTCCCCAGGAATAACCGCAATCGTCACAGGTAAGGTCGCGGTTCGCATCGGTGTGCTTGCTAATCTCTGCTTCTCCGCATCCTGCCACAACACAGGTATGGCGGTGATAGACGTCATCAACCTTGCCCCATTTGCTCCAGGCGTGGTCGCCCTTCGCTACGTTATAGCCGTATTTTACGGTCTGCTTGCAGGCGTTGCAGTACCAGTCGCCGGTATATCCCTTCTTCTGGCATGATACGTTCGTTGCATTCACAAGCACAAGACCACTGTGTCTCGGTGCAAGAGTTTCGCCCTCTTTAAGAAGAACGCCGCATTCACAGTAAATATCGCCGCTGTACCCGAATTCGGTGCAGGTTGGCTTGACTTCGTTTTTGACTATTGTTTTCGCATTATGTACTCTTGAGGTAGCCTTTCCGCGAACGGTCTTGTTACAGTGGTCGCAGCGGTAAGTGCCCTCATAGCCCCTCTCCTCACAGCTTCCCGCCTTTGCGGTGCCCGGGATAAGGGTGAGCTTGCCCTCGTGCTTTCCGGCGCTTTCGATGACCTCGCCGTAGAATATGATTCCGTCACAGTCGGCGCAAACGGTATCGCCTGTATATCCGTCCTGGGTACATATCGCTTCAACTGCGTTCTTGACTCTGGTACCGCCGGTATGCTTACATTCCTCAAGAACGGGCGTGAAGGTCAAAATTCCGCCGCCCGTGTATCCCGTGAAATAAGGAACGGTGACGATCCATTTAAGCTCGTTTTCGGCCTTTTCGAACTTAACGTCCTTTGTTATATCCTTCTCGACCTTTGAGCCTGTTGAGCCGCGGTCGCAGTAATAGGTTACTTTCCATCCCGATACTTTCGGATACTTGACCTCGAACTCCTCTTCTCTATCATATTCGGTAGGAGCAAAGCCGATAATAAACTTCATGTTGGTTTTGACGACGTCACAGCTTGCAAAGCCGTTTTCAACGTAGACGAGGTCGTTATTCTTCGTCCATTGAGCGTCTACCATTTTGTCGGTATTCGCATCGTAGGTCTGAAGCTTTTTCGTCGAGCTGTATCCGCAGATCTGACATTCCTTATAGGCAATACCGATTCCGTCGGTGTTGGAATAGGGAGTGCCGTGATTCTGCCAGCCGAGATAATCGTGTGGCTCAAGGTGAGTACGATTACAGCCGGTGAAGCGGCAGATAAGTCTATGCTGATTTTCGTTTTTATAGGTGAAGTCGACCTCGCACTCGTAGGTGTCGGGATCGTAGAAATAATGGGTATGGTTTTCAAGATAGCTCTTGAAGCCGCAGTGAATACACGTCCTCTCGTGCCAGCCGACGCCCGTCTTGCTATCGAAGATGAGCTTCGTATCCTTTCCGAAGGAATGGGGAACGAGAATATAATCGTCACATTCCTCGCCAACGCAGGTCACGAAGTGTCCGTCGGAGGAATACATTCCGATATTGTCCTTACTGTTCGGCTGATTGATTATTCCGACAAGCTCGCCCTTGTGAGCGCTGTATTCTCTATACAGGTGGACGACCTTCACATACGCGACGTTCGTCGTAACCGAATTGCCTTTTTCGTCCGTGATAACGCACTTATAGGCGGGCGGATAAGCACAACCGTCAGACGGAACCGAGAAGGTGAGAGAATTTGTCTTTGCGACTAAAATGTCGCGGATGGTATCATCCTTTACCTCGATCCATTTTTCTCCGCCGTCGTAGGTAACGTACCACTGATATTTCAGTGCGGTAGTTCCCTTCGCCGCAACCGAAATGGTGCGTTTATTATTTATGGGATGATACGGATCATCCTCACCGCAGACCTGCGTATCGGAAACCTTGGCAACGATGCTTGACGGCTGCTTCAGGATAAGAATTACCTGCTGAGAGTCGAAGCGGCAGACGGTACAGATACCGTAATTGTCAAAGGTATGCTTGGTCTTATTCGTAATATGCGAGCTTTCTCCGCAGAAACGGCAAGGTCTCCAATGATAGGTCTCGTCCATATCAAAGGAGTTCTGAGGCGTTGCGGAATGAGGACCTGCGTTCTGATGCTCGTTTTCGATATGCGCCTCGATGTCGCTGTCGCTTATACATCTGTCGTCGCAATCACAGCCCTCTGCTTCAAGGCGGATCTTGCAGCAAGTTTCACACAGCAAAAGACCTGCAAGCTCACAGTCTGCGCAAATATCACTATTGTGGAAACATTCGCCGCAGTCCTCACAGAAATGGGAATCGTAATCGTCGTCCTCTACACAGACGGGAGGCGTTTCGGAGCAGTCGGAATTGCCCTCGCAGCAGTCAAGGCAAAGTCCACAAAGCTCGCAGACATCTACCGTACAGAAGGCGTTGCCGCAATCGGGACAGAGATGCTCGTACCATTCGGGATTCTCTATACAGTACTCGCCGCACTCACAGC
>JAZNXR010000069.1:0-7042 GCA_045593985.1 Eubacteriales bacterium | reverse complement strand
TGACCTGTCCCTTCCAATATCAAGTATTCCTCAACAAAAAGCGTTCTTATCGCGACCTTCCTATGCGCCTTGGTGAGACCTCCACGCTTTTCCGTAACGAGGATTCGGGCGAGATGCACGGTCTTATCCGTGTCCGTCAGTTCACGATCTCCGAAGGACACCTCGTTCTTCGCCCCGAGCAGCTCGAGGAAGAATTCAAGGGCTGTCTTGAGCTTGCAAAGTACGTTCTCGATACCGTCGGTATGCTTGAGGACTGCACCTTCCGCTTCTCGCAGTGGGATCCTAACAATACCGCAAAATACGAGGGCACGCCCGAGCAGTGGAATAACGCCCAAAGCGTCATGAAAGACATCCTTGACAAGCTCGACGTTAAGTATGAAATCGGAATTGACGAAGCGGCATTCTACGGTCCGAAGCTCGATATTCAGTATAAGAACGTATTTGGCAAGGAAGATACGATCGTAACCATTCAGATCGACATGCTTCTTGCTGAAAAATTCGGCATGGAATATACTGATACCGATGGACAGAAGAAGACTCCGTACATCATTCACCGCACCTCGCTCGGATGCTACGAGAGAACGCTTGCTTACCTTATTGAGAAGTACGCAGGTGCATTCCCGACATGGCTTGCACCCGTTCAGGTCAAGCTTCTTCCAATTGGAAACGAGCATCTTGACTATACAAACGGTATCGCTAAGCGTCTTGAAACTCTGGGCGTACGCGTTGAGGTTGATGACAGATATGAAAAGATCGGATATAAGATTCGTCAGGCTCAGCTTTCCAAGACTCCCTATATGCTCGTTATAGGCGATAAGGAAATGGAAGAAAACGCTGTTGCGGTCAGATCCTGGAAAAACGGTGATCTCGGCTCTGTTAATGTCGACAAATTTATCTCCGACCTTGTTCTTGAAATTGCGGAGAAAAAGAGATAATAACAAAACTTTAAGCGGCAGAAATGCCGCTTTTTGTTATAATTATTCCTCCTTGTTAATATATTTTAACAGTGGAGGTGATAGCTTGACTATTAAGAAAAAGGCAGAAACGACACTGTTTTTTTCGTTTATCATATCTGTAATTCTCGGAACTCTTTTTCATTTCGCTTTCGAGTATACGGGAGGAAATCAGATATTAGGTGCATTCGTGCCGGTAAATGAAAGCATTTGGGAGCATTTAAAATTAATACTACTCCCTTCAATCATTGTTGGTATTATGGAGTATTTTATATTCGGAAAGTATTTTAGCGGATACTTCGGCGCAAAAGGCATTGCGACGGTGATCGGTATGCTATTTGTGCTTGTAGGTTATTACACGTACAGCGGAATTCTGGGGACGGATTTTGCTATTGCAAACATTTTACTCTTTATTGGCGGAACGGCACTAACTTCAATTCTAACGTATCTTTTTACATTTAAATCTAACTTTAACGACACAGTATCGATTATAGGTATTTTGATTATTACTGTTTTACTGATTGCATTTATGACTTTTACATTCAATCCACCGATGCTCGAACTCTTTAGAGATCCCCTATCGGGTGACTTTGGGATTCCCGAAATCTATTTATAATCGTTTGTATAATGTGTATAAATATTCAACAATTTCATATTCAAGCCGCTTATTGAATTAGCAATACGCGGCTTTTTTATATCATGCACAAAAGATATATTATATTTTAATGAAAATTACACAATTAACATCTTGACAGTTCGGAATAAATACTGTATAATTGATGCATATTTGTTTTGAATGAATTTATATTCACTTTCTTGGAGAATATTGATGACTAAGGTTTTTATTGACGGGAGCGCAGGAACAACCGGCTTGCGAATTCATGAAAGATTATCTAATCGAGACGATATAACTCTTCTCACAATCCCTAACGAGCTTCGTAAGGATCCTTTGGCAAAGAGAGAAATATCCCTCTCTGCTGACGTCGTGTTCCTTTGCTTGCCCGATGAAGCGGCAAGAGAGTCAGTGAAAAATATCGGTAACGGTGGCCCGATAATTATCGATACTTCGACTGCTCACAGAACTGACAAAAGCTGGATCTACGGCATGCCTGAGCTTAAAGGTTACAGAGAAAAAATTAAATCGAGCAAGCGCATTGCTAACCCGGGCTGTCACGCAAGCGGCTTTATTGCCCTAATTCAGCCACTTGTTGAAGTGGGAATCATATCGAAGGACGAGCTTCTTACCTGCTTTTCTATCACCGGTTATTCAGGCGGCGGCAAAAAAATGATTGCAGATTATGAGACTGAAGATAGATGTCCCCTGCTCTCTGCACCGAGACAGTATGCGCTGACGCAGAACCACAAGCATTTAAAGGAAATGTCGGTAATCTCTTCTCTTAATAATCTCCCGCTGTTTTCGCCAATTGTTTCTGATTTTTACTGCGGTATGGAAGTCACCGTTCCGATTTTTGCTCAACAAATCAAGGGAAGTCCAAAGGACATTAAAGAGCTTTATGCAAGCCTTTATGATGGACCGATCGTCAGATTCAATGACAATCCATCAGAAGATGGATTAATGTCTGCATCGAAATTTGATCACGATGACGGTATGGAAATTTCTGTATTGGGAAACGAAGAAAGAATTCTACTCGTATCGCGTTTCGATAATCTCGGAAAGGGCGCATCGGGAGCAGCGATTCAAAACATGAACATTCTCCTTGGTTGTGACGAAACAACGGGGTTGAATTTGAAAGGATAATGATATGAAAACAGTTACCGGCGGAGTTACCGCTTCAAAAGGATTTAAAGCATCAGGAGTTCACTGCGGAATTCGCAAGAACAGAACGAAAAAAGACCTTGCTCTTATTGTCAGTGATGTCATCTGTAATGCGGCAGCGGTTTATACAACAAACCTTGTAAAAGGAGCACCGCTCACCGTTACAAAGAAACACATAAGCGACGGTAAGGCGCAGGCTGTAATTTGCAATAGCGGCAATGCTAATACCTGTAATGCAAACGGTATAGAGATCGCCGAGGCAATGAGCGCTTTGGTTGAAGAATATACCGGCGTTAAGGCAAATGACGTAATTGTAGCTTCAACCGGTGTAATCGGTCAGCCTTTAAACCTTGAGCCTATCAAGAACGGAATGGCACCTCTTACCGATGCTCTATCCTACGAAGGCGGTAGCGAAGCTGGTGAGGCTATTCTCACGACCGATACAGCGCTTAAGGAAATTGCGGTCGAGTTTGAGCTGGACGGCAAAGTCTGCCATATAGGTGGCATTGCAAAAGGCTCCGGAATGATTCATCCCAACATGGCGACAATGCTTGTCTTTATTACATCAGACGTTGCTATCTCATCGGAAATGCTGTCAAAGGCGCTTAAGAGTGATATAGCAGATACCTTTAATATGTTAAGCGTTGACGGAGATACTTCTACAAACGATATGGTTTCTGTCATGGCGAACGGTCTTGCAGGTAATAAGGAGATAACTGCCGAGGGTGATGATTTCAATGTGTTTATGAAGGCGCTCAATACTGTAACGATTTACCTTTGTAAAATGATTGCAGGTGACGGAGAGGGCGCAACTAAGCTTCTTGAATGTCACGTAACGGGAGGTAAGGATATTGCAACCGCAAAGACCGTCGCAAAGAGCGTTATCTGCTCTTCCCTCTTAAAGGCGGCAATGTTTGGCGCTGATGCTAACTGGGGACGAGTTCTCTGTGCTATCGGATATAGCGGTGCTGACGTATATGTAGAAGCTGTGGATGTCAGCTTCGCTTCTGCCAAGGGCGAAATTTCTGTATGCAAGAACGGTGCGGGTGTTGATTTCTCAGAAGAAAAGGCGAAGGAAATTCTCCTTGAAAAAGAAATCACAATTGAGGTTTGCCTGAACCAGGCGGATGCTGAAGCAACTGCTTGGGGCTGTGACCTCACCTATGATTATGTAAAAATTAACGGTGATTACCGTACATAAGGAAGAGATATGAATACTTCAGTTTCTAATGCAGAGCGCGCAGAAATTCTTACTCAAGCGCTCCCGTATATTAAGCAATATGTTGGAAAGGTCGTTGTAATCAAGTATGGCGGAAACGCCATGATTGATGAGACTCTGAAGCAGCAGGTTATGGAAGATATTGCTCTTCTATGGCTTATTGGCGTCAAAGTAGTTCTCATTCACGGCGGCGGTCCCGAGATATCTGATATGATGAAGAAGCTCGGAAAGCAGCCTGAATTTGTTAACGGTCTTCGTGTTACTGATAAGGAAACCGTCGATATCGTTCAAATGGTACTTGCGGGTAAGGTTAACAAGTCACTTGTAACTCTCTTACAAATGAAAGGCGGTCACGCCGTCGGTCTTTCGGGAATGGATGGCGGGATTATTGAAGCAAAGATCAGGGACGAACGTCTCGGTTTCGTAGGCGAAATTACAAAGGTTCGCACCCAGCCAATAACCGACCTCCTGGAAAAGAACTATATTCCTGTCATTTCAACGGTTGCATCCGACCGCAACGGTAATGTTTATAACATCAACGGTGATACCGCCGCTGCGTATATAGCAGGAGCTATGGGCGCAGAGCGACTCATTATGATGACCGACGTTGCCGGAATCCTTCGTGACAAGGACGATCCCTCAACGCTTATTCCCAAGGTGACGCTGTCGGAGGCAAAGGCACTCTACGATAACGGTATTGTTTCTGGTGGCATGATCCCGAAGGTCGACTGCTGTATTGATGCAATCAACGCCGGTGTTAAGAATGTCACTATTATGGACGGAAGAATCCCCCATGCGATCCTTATGGAGCTTCTTACCGATGAGGGCGCAGGAACTATGGTAATGGGTGAATAATATGTCAAACATCAAGGAACTTGATAAAGAATACGTTGCCGGCACGTATGCTCGCTTCCCCGTCGAGATTACTCACGGCAAGGGCTCGCTCGTTTATGACGAGAATGGCAAGGAATATATTGATATGGGCTCCGGTATAGGAGTAACTGCATTTGGGATTGCAGACGATGAATGGCAGGCGGCTGTTATCGAGCAAATATCAAGGGTTCAGCATACCTCTAACCTTTATTATACTAAGCCTTGTGCCAAGCTTGCAGAGCTTTTATGCAGTAAAACCGGTCTTAAAAAGGTATTTTTCGGTAACTCCGGAGCTGAAGCTAATGAATGTGCAATCAAGGTTGCCCGCAAATACGCGCAAGAGAAGAAGGGCGCTGATTATTTCACGGTAATTACCCTTGAAAACAGCTTTCACGGAAGAACTCTGACAACTTTGGCCGCAACCGGACAAGAGCACTATCACGAGCTTTTCCAGCCGCTTACGCCCGGTTTTGTCCATATAAATAGCAGCAAGCATGAGGAGCTTCTTGACCTTGTAAAATCGTCTAAAGCTGCAGCTATTATGATTGAGATAATACAGGGAGAGGGCGGCGTGCTTAACACTCCTAAAGAGTTTATTGAAGAAGCGTACAGAATTGCCAAGGAAGAAGACGTTATCCTAATTATCGATGAGGTTCAGACGGGCAACGGCAGAAGCGGCGAGTTTTACGCTTATATGAATTACGGAATCAAGCCCGATATCGTAACTACTGCCAAGGGACTCGGCGGCGGTCTTCCCATTGGTGCCGCAATTCTCGGAGAAAGAGTCGAGAATGTTCTTGGCTTCGGTGATCACGGATCCACATACGGCGGTAATCCGGTTTGCTCTGCAGGAGCTATCTCGGTAATTTCTCGAATTAACGATGAGCTTCTGACTGAAGTTAAGCGTAAGAATCAGCTCGTTAAAGACACTTTGAAAGGCAAAAAAGGCATTGTTTCTATAAGCGGCATGGGCCTTATGATTGGTATTGAAACCGAAAAGAAAGCGTCTGACGTTGTCAAGGCCTGCATTGAGAAAGGCGTTCTTTGCCTGACAGCAAAAAATAAGGTCCGACTACTCCCTGCCCTTAATATTCCTGATGAGCTTCTTCTTCGTGCGATCAATATAATTGCCGAAATTTGCGCGGAATAAGAGAATATAATATTAAAAAAGGTGTCGCATTACGCAACACCTTTTTAAGTTTGATATATTAGGCAAAAAGCATATTGCTTTTTACTCGCCTTTATTACTCTTTAAGGAATTAAGCTCCTCCATAAAGGTCTCGACGTCCTTGAATTCGCGGTAAACGGATGCAAAACGGACATATGATACCTCGTCAAGCTCCTTGAGCTTCATCATAACGAGCCTGCCGATTTCGGAGGAACGAAATTCGGTCTTGAGTGTATTCTTTAGCTCTGCTTCAATGTCATCAACGATTTTTTTGATTTGCTCGTTAGTAACGGGGCGCTTATAGCACGCCTGAAGGAGACCGGTAAGAATTTTGTTGCGGTCAAACAGCTGGAGCGAATTGTCTTTTTTGATAACGACGAGGGGAGCTGTATTAGTAACCTCATAGGTTTCATAGGTTGTAAAACGGTTTTTGCATGCAAGACACTCACGGCGACGGCGTATTCCGCCGTTATCGGTAGGACGGGAATCTATAACCTTGCTGTCTGCAAAATCGCATATCGGACACTTCATGAATAAAAGTTCCTTTCATTAGGTTTATAGGGTAATTATAACATTATTCTATCAATTTGTAAATAGCTTGGTCTTATCTATTTTGCGCCCTCTGCAATAATTTTGTAAACAAAATGTAAACTTCAGAATTTCTATTGCAAATATATAAATTGTATGGTATAATGCTCCTGTTAACTATGGGTGGTCCTCTGCGACGCTCTGCACGAACACCCTGAATATAAGGAGGAGCCAAAAATGGATCTTATTAAGGCTTTTACAAATGAGCAGCTCAAGACAGACGCCCCCAAGTTCGACATCGGTAACGACGTTAAGGTTTACTGCCGTATAGTCGAGGGTGAGCGCACCCGTACCCAGATTTTCGAAGGAACCGTTATCGCTAAGAATGGCGGCGGTATCTCTGAGACCTTCACCGTTCGCCGCGTAGCATACGGTGTTGGCGTTGAGAAGACCTTCCCCCTTCACTCTCCTAACGTCGAAAAGGTCGTCGTTACCAGAGTTGGTAAGGTCAGACGTGCTAAGCT
>JAZNXR010000068.1:0-9985 GCA_045593985.1 Eubacteriales bacterium | reverse complement strand
GACATAAGAGCTTTTCCCAGATCCTTTTCGGAGAAGAATTCGTTTTCAAGCTCCTTTACGATTGGTGTTATGAATTCCGAGTGCGTCGGAATTAACAGAACGTCAGTAGGGAGCGAAAGCTTACTGAAATAGTCTGGATCGTCGGTTTCGAAATGGAACCAGTCGTGTATGATCGGAGCGTTATAGAAAAAAAGCTGGGGAGTTTTTGGGGAATATATCAGGCAGGTATGGGGCTTTGTAACGGTTGACACGCCGTTAATTACGATCTCCACACTGTTTATAAAATGGAGAAAAGTATATACGCTAAGACCTTGCGGACGGTCGATATATATCTGCTTTTCGGGCCATAAATGGCGTATTTCAGTAAGAGTTATCATATTTACCCTCCGAAAATTTATAATTCGATTATATCATAAACAGTAGAATATGTCAATAAAGTCGTATCATCTGTTATTGAAAGACGGCTTTGATTGCTATATAATTGATTCAGAAATTAAAATAAATTATCGGGAGAATTTGATTATGATTTATCGTACCGAGCATCCGAAGCCTCAATTCGAAAGAGCTTCATGGGAAAACCTTAACGGAATTTGGCAGTTTGAGATCGACCGTGAAAACAGCGGTCTTGACCGTAAGCTTTTTGAGAGCGGCAAGGCGCTTTCTTCATCGATCAATGTGCCTTTCTGTCCCCAGAGCAAGCTTTCCGGCATAGGGGACACCGATTTTATGACCTCTGTATGGTACAAAAGAACCGTTACCGTAAATGAAGATCAGCTTAAAGGCAGAGTATTCCTCCATTTCGGCGCAGTTGACTATGAGGCTACTGTTTACCTAAACGGTAGAGAATGCGGATATCATAAGGGAGGCTACGTTTCATTTAAGGTTGATATAACCGATTATCTTTTTGCCGGCGAAAATGAGATTTGTCTGCACGTTACCGATAACGAAAAAAGCGGCATGATCCCGTCCGGAAAGCAGTGCTACAAGAAGGATTCTTTTGGCTGCTTCTACACGAGAACGACGGGCATCTGGCAGACTGTTTGGCTCGAGTTCGTACCGAAAAATTATATAGAAAAGGTCAAATATTATCCGAACGCTGATGAGGGAACTCTCACTGTTATGGCGTGGGTAAAGGGCGACGGTAAGCTTAAGGCAAGCGCTTCCTTTGAAGGAAAAGCGTGCGGCGAAGCAACGGCAGACATTACCTGCGGATATGCCGCATTTACCATCAAGCTCACCGAAAAGCACCTTTGGGAAGTCGGCAAGGGCGGTCTTTACGACCTTGTTCTCACCTTTGGCGATGATACCGTAAAGAGCTATTTCGGACTTCGCTCGGTTGAGTTCCGTGGAAAGAAGTTCCTTCTTAACGGAAAGAGCGTATTCCAGCGTCTTGTTCTTGACCAGGGCTTCTATCCCGACGGTATCTATACTGCGCCGAGCGATAAGGATCTTGAAAACGATATCGACCTTTCGATGGCAATGGGCTTCAACGGCGCACGTCCTCACGAGAAGGTATTTGAGGAAAGATACTTCTACCATGCAGACCGCAAGGGATACCTCCTTTGGGGTGAGTATGCTGACTGGGGACTTGACCACACCCGTCCCGAGGCGATATACAGCATCCTCCCCGAATGGCTCGAGGAGATCGAGCGCGACTTCAACCATCCGTCGATAATCGGCTGGTGTCCCGAAAACGAGACTGAAAACCTCAAAGGTCATAGACCTGATTATAACGAGCTTTACCGTCAGCGTGATGAGCTTATTTCGACACTTTACGACGTGACGAAGGCAGTTGATCCGACACGCCCTTGCATTGATACAAGCGGTTATTATCACGTTAAGACCGATATTTACGACGTTCACGATTATGAGCAGGTAGTTGAGGCCTTTGCAAAGACCTTCTCCGATCCAATGACTCTCGGATACGCTTCCTCTCCACATCTCGAGCAGGGAAGACAGGCCTACGACGGAAAGCTTCCTTTCTTTGTAAGTGAGTACGGCGGTTTCGTATGGACGGACAGAAATGACGGTTGGGGCTACGGCAAGGGCCCCGAGACAGAGGAAGAATTCATGTCTCGTCTTAAGGGGCTTACCGACGTTCTTCTCGATAACCCCAATATCTTCGGATATTGCTACACGCAGCTCACCGACGTTGAGCAGGAGCAGAACGGCCTTCACACCTACGACAGAAAGCCGAAATTCCCGGCAGAAAAGATCTACCCGATCTTCGCTAAAAAAGCGGCTATTGAAGACTAATAAAAACAGCCCCGAAACGGGGCTGTATTTTATTATATCAGTTAAACGAATTTATGATATCAAGCGTTTTCTTCGCCATCTTATCGAGGGCGCCGTCCTCAAAGGGATTAGACAGACCTGCGTTTTCGATAAGCTCGGGGAAGGAAATTTCTCCTCCTGTCTGGCAGAACTTGATATATGCGTCAAGCGCCGCATCGTAGTTTTCGCGCGAAGCGCAGAGAAAGCCGATAGCAACCGTCTGTGCAAGGCAATAGTCGATATAGTAGAAGGGGGACTCGTAAATATGCATCTGATACTGCCAGCGAGTACCGAGCGAGAGGTAGGGAAGATTATCGTAGTCCATATAGGGACGGTATTTCTTTTCAAGGTTGAGCCATACGTTCTTGCGCTCGGCGGGGGTAAGGTCGGGGTTAGCGTAGATCTCGTGCTGGAATTCGTCGACCATTACGCCGTAAGGGATGAAGTCAAGAGCAGAGATAAGGTGCTTTCTGCGGTAGCGGTCTCCGTCCTCGCCGAAGAAGGCGTTCATTGACGGCCAGGAGAAGAATTCCATACTCATAGAGTGACATTCTGCGGTTTCGGAGCCGCCGATGCCAAGCTCACAGTCTGCTTTATCGAGAGCCTTTTTCATAGCGAATGCGTGACCGAATTCGTGAGTGAGAACGTCAACGTCGCCTGTTGTGCCGTTGAAATTAGCGAGAATAAAGGGCTGCTTATAGCTTTCGAATACCGTGCAGTATCCGCCGCCCCATTTACCGTCGCGGGATTCAACGTCGAAGGCTTCTGCTTCTATCATTTGTCTCATGAATTCACCGATTTCGGGATTCATTGAGTCGTACATCTTCTGTGCCTCGATAAACATTCCGTCCTTATCGAGTATCGGAACGATAGAGCTTCCGCTTCCGTAGATATCGTTATCGTAGAAGGTGATCGAATCGTAGCCAAGCTCGTTCTTAACCTTATTCTTGATTTCGTTGACAACGGGAACAAGGGATTTTCTTACGTTTTCTCTGAAGGAAGCGACCATCTTTTCGTCGTAGTCAAGTCGTCCCATACGGTAGTAGCCAAGCTCGGTAAAGGTCTTATAGCCAAGCTTCTTTGCGATACGGTCGCGTATCTTAACGAGGCGGTCGTATATTTCGTCAAGCTTTTCGCTGTTTCTTTCAAGTCCCTCTCCGATTGCGACGGCGGCCGCTTTTCTTACCGAGCGGTCGGCATCCTCAAGCTTTCCGCGAAGAACGGACAGCGGCATTTCCTTTCCGTCATAAACGAATACCATCGTTGACATAAGCTGAGAATACTCGGTTACGACGGTATTTTCTTCCTGAAGGTCGGGTATAATTTCGGGCGAGAAGGTCTTTCTTGCGATCTCCCACATTTTAAAGAGACGTGAGCCGAGCTTCTTTTCGAGGTCGGCACGGTAGGGGCTGTCGAGCATAAGGGCAGCATAGCTTGTGCCTATCTCGCTGAAAAGAGGCCCTACGTTATCGTAGTAGTCCATTTCTCCCTTGTAGAATTCGTCCTTCGTGTTGAGGGTATAACGGCAATATGCGAGGGAATACTGCGTTTCGTATTTACGCATTTCCTCTCTGAACGCCTTTCTTGCGCGCATGACGCAGTTAGCGCACATTGCCTCCTTCATTGCGGCTTCAAATTTTTCAAACGCCGCCTTGCCTTCCTCTATGGTATATCTCTTGTAGGGAAGGTCGGCTACTTTAATTATTGCCATTTTCATTCTCCTTGTTTTTATTTGCTCTCGCAAGCTTTTCAGCCTCGCGTTTTTCTTTTGCGTAAATGTGAATCTCCTCGGTTGCGAAGGCAAGTTGGGTTATAACGTCCTTTTTGGTAAGATAGCACCAGAAGCTATCGTCAGGGATCGAAATATCAACGCAGTCGCCGCCTCCGAGATAATCGTACTCGATATGCATACTTTCAAGAGCGATAGCGGGCTTTTCAATAGTCACGGGCTCACCGTAGCAGGTACAGGTGAGAGTCGTGCCTTCGGGAGTCTGAACGAGCTTGCCCTCGCCCTGCTTATAGAATTTAAGGGAGTTCGGAAGCGTTTCAACGTAAACGGTATCCTCGAAATAATAGGTTCCGTTTCTGATTCTTTCTCTTACTATGTCACGCTCCCATCTTGCCCATTCGGGAATTGACGAAAATTCGGTTCTTCCGTCGTCTCCTTCGAGTTGACCGTATTCAGTCATAAACCAGGTTTTGCCGCAGGCGGTGCAGGAAAGTGTAGCTCCGCTTGCTTCCATTTTGCCCTCCGTTCCGCACTTCGGACACTTGTAAAGCAGGCGGTTAAGTCCCTTCGCTCTTTCGGGATGGTCAATTTTTATCTTCTTTTCAAGCTGCCAAGCGAAGTCGTCATACTGATATGCCTCTTTTATTTTCTCAAAAAGCTCCTTCGAAGAATACTTTTTGAGATCCTCGACGGTGAAGAGAGGATACATTTCGGCTTCAACATAGCTCTTTTTATTTATTTTATTCCACTGCGGGCAGGTGACGAAGTTGCCGTGAATTTTCAGCATTACAACCGGCACCTTAAGAATCTTGACGAGCTGACCGAGCGATTCGGGGAGGAATGAGGTTCTACCGTCAAGGGAATATCTTGCCTCTGCAAACAGCGCAAATATAGTCTTCAGCTCGTGCAGACAGTATTTCATGTTCTTTACGAGGTGAATGTCGGAGACGTACTTTCTTTTTCCGAGAACGCCCATATTTCTCATGAGAATTTCGGTGTAATCACGGAAGCCCTCGAGAGTCATTACGTTATTTGCCTTATAAGGATGAGTCGCCATCATCATAATATTGAGGTCGACCATCGAAGCGTGGTTGATAAGAAGGAGATAAGGCTTTCCTTCAAGCTCCTCCATACCGTGCTTTGTGATTTTTGCATTTCTTTTTTTGAGGTCGGGCTTGCATAGGATCGTTTTTGCGAGGAAGTTAAGGGTTGAGCTGGGCTTTTTCGGCTTTTTTGCGAAATCAAATCGCTTTACTGTCTTTGCCACGGCGTTTCTCACTTTCTGTATATTGATATTATAAAATCAAGCTCGGTTTCAAGCTCGTTTGCGTTTTTGATCTTTTCGGCATCGGACGGGGATGTTTTCCAGTAATACGGCGTCATTAAAAAGAGAGACGCTATATGCTCTTTTTTGACTGTTACCTTGTATTTTATACGCTCGTCACGTATTTTTATAAATCCGTCATAGCTTGTGTCAGCTTCCTCGTTATCATAGGGATTATCGTAAACAAGTGCCTTTAGTCCGTTCAGGTGATCCTTTCCGGGATGGCAGACGAGCATAATTCCACCGTCCTTAAGGATTCTTTTTGCTTCCTTGTCAGGCACCGGAGCAAAGACCGAGATCAAAGCATCATAGCTAAGGTCGGGAATCGGCATATCAAATATACCGCAGACAGCATAGCTGATGGGATTGATCTTGCCCTTTTCGGTTTTTGATGCTATTTTGATCGAGGTTTTTGCAAGGTCGAAGCCGACGATTTCTGCGTTTTCGATTTCGCTTTTTATAATTTTCGAATAGTACCCCTCGCCGCAGCCCGCATCGCAGATCTTTATCGAAGAATACTCTGTTAGTATTCGGGCAATTTCGTGGGCGAATGGCTCGTAATAGCCATTAGAGAGGAATTCGTGACGTGCGCGGCACATATCGGGGCTGTCACCACCGCTGATTTTTCCCAAGACGAGGTTTACGTATCCTTCAGCTGAGATGTCGAAGCAGTGATTATTTTCGCATTTTAGTGAGTTTCCGACTTTTTTTAGCACCTTTCGGCACTTCGGGCAGAGGTAAATGCTCATTTTGCGCCTTCTTCGTGCTTCTTTTTATAGCGGCGGAGAATCGGCTTTTCAAGTGCTCGTTTTGAACGGAAGAAAAGGGAAGTCTTGTCCTTTATCGGCTTGACGAGAATCGCAAACAGTCCAAGTTTTTTTGCGCTCCAGACGTCGGTGAATACCTGATCTCCGATAACTGCTGTATTGGAATTATCCGTTCCCAAATACTTCATTGCCGCGCAGTAGCATTTGCCCGACGGCTTATGACTATCCCAGGTTGCGAAATATTTTAGCTCGGAGTTGAAAAGCTCAACGCGATCCTTGTGATTATTTGAAATGAATGCCGCTGAAATTCCTGCATTGTTCAGGGATTCAAGCCAATGAAGCACACCTTCGGTCGGCATCGGATCGTCATAGGTGACGAGTGTATTATCGATATCGAGAAGCACAGCCTTTATGCCCTTTGCTGTCAGCATTTCGGGAGTTATTTCATATATATCGTCAAGATACAAATCCGGCATAAAATATTTATCAACCATATAGAACATTTATCTCCGTATAATTTATGAATAAAGTATATCACAAAAGATGCCGCTTTACAATAGGATTGAGGGTAAATATTTACAATTAGCACTTGCAATAAAGGTTTTTTAAGGTTATAATTGTAGGGAATGATGATGAAGGGAAAAATTTAAATGGGATACCCCAGCCTCCTATATTACGTGAAGCCGAGCAAAAAGCCGATGGATATATCGGTTTTTGAGGATCTTCAGCTTCTTAATTTTATTCCAAAGCGTGTGGCAAAAAGTGCGTTAATACCCTGCGAAAGGGAGAATATTCTCCCAAGGCAGGAGCTTTTTCAGCGCTTAACTGACAAAAAAAATAGAGAAACATTCGCTGAGCTTTACGATATTTCCTGCGAGCTTTATGACCTTAATGCGGCGTTCAACGAAGCAAGAACGGAGGGGGAAAGATCTATTATCTTCCTCTTTCTTTGTGAAGCCGTAAGAAGCTTTACCGAGCTTGCTGCAACCTGCGACTTTGGCGATCCGCTGTCAAAGAGATTCGCCGAGCAGCTGAAAATTGAAACCGATAATGAAGCCTTTTTTGAAATGTCGGGAGAGCTTATGTATTTGCTCGGTGAGACCAAGGAGATTTTGGCAAATTCTCTCTGCGTTTCGAAGAACAAGGTAAGAATTACCGATGAGATCGCTCCTTCATTTTTGAACGGGATTATTAACTGCGCGGAAACTCTTGGAATTGAAGCACCGAAGGTGAAATCGCCGGAGAAGCGTGAGCTTTCTCCCGATATTATTAACGGGGCGGCTTCGATTCGTCCCGAGCTTATGAAGAAGCTAAAGGACTTTGGGAGCAAGTATCTTTCATACTATCGCTCAAATATCGTTTTTTATCGCAAGGAGCTTGAATTTTATCTTACGATGCTCGATTTTACCGACAGGATCAGAGAAGCGGGAATTCCGCTTACCTATCCTACGGTTGCTGACGGTAGAATAATCAGCGTTACAGAGGCGTACGACGTTTCTCTTCTTGCCAAGAACGAAACCAATATCGTGCCGAACGATATCAGCTTTACGGCAGACGAGCCATTCTTCTTTCTTACCGGAGCTAACGGCGGCGGCAAAACGACGTATCTTCGCACCGTTGGAATTGCGGTTCTGATGTTCCTTCTCGGATGTCCTGTTCCTTGCGTTAGCGCAACAATTTCCGATATAAGCTCCGTGTTCACTCATTTTCCCCGTGACGAGCGCTTTGACGGAAGCGGACGCTTCGTTGAGGAAAACAATCGGGTGAACGTGATCCTCGATAATCTTGACGATAATTCTCTTGTTCTGCTTAATGAAACCTATTCGACAACGAATGAGGAAAACGCAGTCAGAATGACTGAAAGCCTGGCAAACAAGCTATGGAGAAATAGAATTTTCGGCCTTTATATTACGCATCAGCATAGCTTAAGTGCAAGCGAAATTCCGTATCTTAACGTTCTGATCGACCTGAATGACGAAAATCGCCGAACTTATAAGATCGCAAGACAAAAGAGCGTCGGCGGCTCTTATGCGAAGGATATTCTCATAAGATGCGGTCTGACCTTTGAAGCGCTTGAAAATCGCTTCGGAAAGCTTGATGACGGGGGTGACGAGTGATGAAATTCAGTCTTTTGCATAAGATCCCCGATAACTACGCCGAATGCCGTGTTATTTACGATTTATCAGTCGACCGTGCGATAAAGGAAATCGTAGACGACAAAAGGCGTGCGGAGTATTTCCTTTCGGTGCTTGAAAAGCCGCTTACCAAAAGGGAAAACATCATTTTCCGCCAAGAAATTTATTCGGATCTTAAAAATATAGACGGGCTTCTGCCCGCTCTTAAAACGATATTCCTTCGTTATGATAAGATCAAGAGCGACTGGCAGGAAATGAAGCTCGGTGCTGTAAAGAGTAATGGCTCGGAGATCAATTCCGAGGCGCTTCTCGATCACACCTTTGCTTCCCTTAAGGTCACGGCAATATTCCCGTCGACGATCGCATCGTTTTTTGGAACGATTGGCGAAACGCTCGGAAAATATCCGATAAAGAGCGAGGGACTTACATCAATTCGTGATTGGTGTAAGAGCATGACTGAAAACGAAGCGCTAAACGAGCTTGTTAATATCTCCCAGCGCTTCAGATATAAAACGCCCGACGATTTCGATTTTACCGTTGTATTTAAGCTTGATTCTTCGCTCAGACTTAATTCCTGCAATCTTTCCGATATTATAGAGAAGAAGCAGGGAGGAAGCGGACTTTCCAAGCTTTTCGGCAGGAAAAATGAAGAAAAGGGAATCGAAATCAAGGCAGAGATATCTGCGGCAGGAGAGGATCCCCTGACCGATGCGCAGTATATACTGAACGAGGCGCTTTTGCGCATTGATTCTGCGCTTACGAAGGTTACGAATGACGTTTACGATGCATTTTTCGGGCTGTCAAGCGAGCTTATGTTTTATGAGAGCGCTATCCTTTATGCAGAGAAGGCAGAGAAATCGGGCGTGCCGCTGACGCTTCCGACAGTTCTTGACGAGGAAAGTGACTGCTTCTCCCTTACAGGGCTTCGTGAGCTTGTTCTTCTTTCAAACGGACTTGGCGGCAAGACTGTACCGAATGACCTTTCTCTTGACGGCGGAAATGCTGGACTGCTTGTTAAGGGACTTACAGACAGCGGTAAAACCGTATATCTGCGTGCAATAGGCGGAGCGCAGCTCTTTATGCAGGCGGGACTTCCCGTTCTTGCCGAAAGCGCTGCAATGAGCATCCGCCGTGGCTTCTTCTCACATTTTTCCTCGGCAGAGGAGGAATTCTTAAAGGGAGATGCAAGGGGACGATTCGACCAGGAGGCAAGGGAAATTGCCGCAATTCTCGATAAGCTTACGCCATATTCGCTTCTGCTTCTTAACGAGACCTTCCAGACAACCTCATATAAAGAGGGAACAAAGAGCATTTACGATATTCTCCGTTTTATGCCGAAGCTGAAAACGAAATACGTATTCGTTACGCATCTGACTGCGCTTTTCGGATATATGGAAAACGAGAAGGTAATTCTGGCACACACGTCCGATGACGAGGAAAGCAAGTACAAAATAATTGTGGAATGATAAAACCGCCCGAGGTTTTCCTCGGGCGGTTTTTAACACTATCAAATATTCGATTTTTCAAGATTATGCTCACGGCAAAGCATTTGACCGTTATCAAGTGTCGTGTGACCGCCCTTGCTCCACGGTATTTTGTGATCTGCGTGCATTTCTTCAATATCCCATTTTCTTTCTATGCCTGCCGCCTTGCACATAGGACAAATACCGCCTTGACGCTCGTACATTGTTCGTCTTTCATTTTCGGTAAATTGTCTGATGGAAAGCGCCTTTTCCTTGGTTTTACCGCTCAAAAG
>JAZNXR010000067.1:0-4269 GCA_045593985.1 Eubacteriales bacterium | reverse complement strand
GGGAGAAAAATATGGTTTTTTTGATCTGTTTTGAATATTTTTGAGTCATTTCTACGATTTTTGATAAATTGCAAAAAACTTTATCGGCTTTTTTTCAAAATCTATTTATTTTTTTATATATTTATGATATAATATAATACTAAAAAGAATTTCGGAGGACGTCATGGCTAAGCTTTACTTCAAGTACGGCGCAATGGGATCTTCAAAGACCGCTCAAGCGCTGATTACCAAATTTAATTATGAGGAGCGCTCGATGAAGGTTTGGCTTATCAAGCCCGCTATCGACAACCGTGATGGCGAAAGGATCATTCGGTCACGTATTGGGCTTTCCGCTACCTGCGAGATCATTTTTGACGGCGAAAATATTTATGATATTTTCAGGCTGAATCATTCTGACTGCGATGTTATAATCGCTGACGAGTGTCAATTCTTTTCCGCGGAGCATATAGATCAGCTTCGAAAGATCGTAGATGAATTAAACATCCCCGTTATGTGCTTCGGACTTCGTGCCGATTTCATGTGCAAGCTCTTTACGGGAAGCAAGCGACTTTTTGAGCTTGCAGATTCGATCTCCGAGATAAAGACAATCTGCTCATGCGGTGCAAAGGCAACCGTTAACGCCCGTCTTGACGAAAACATGAATATCGTAACAGAGGGCGCTCAAGTGCTTCTCGGCGGCAACGACCGCTACATAGCAATGTGCCACAAGTGCTGGCAGGAAAAAATCAATAATCAAAATTCTTAATATAAAGCGAGGTAAAAACAATGGAACTTTCAAAAATTCTTTCTAAATGCGATCATACCCTTCTCTCACAGAGTGCCACATGGAATGAAATCAAGGCAATTTGCGACGACGGCATCAAGTTTGGTACTGCGTCAGTCTGCATTCCTGCGTCTTACGTAAAGCGTGCAAAGGAATACGTTGGCGACAAGCTCGCTATCTGCACCGTAATAGGCTTCCCGAACGGCTACTCGACTACCGCCACCAAGGTTTTTGAATGCAAGGATGCTCTTTCTAACGGCGCAGACGAGATCGACACCGTTATCAACATCGGCGACCTTAAGGACTGCCGCTACGAGGAAATTCTGAACGAGCTTAAGGCACTCAAAGAGGCTTGCGGAGATAAGATTCTCAAGGTTATCATCGAAACCTGCCTTCTTACCGACGAGGAAAAGATCAAGATGTGTCAGATCGTAACTGAATCGGGCGCAGATTACATCAAGACCTCGACAGGCTTCTCGACCGGCGGTGCTACCCGCGAGGACGTTGCGCTTTTTGCCGCTAATATCGGCGAGGGCGTTAAGATCAAGGCTGCAGGCGGTATTGCCTCCCTCAAGGATGCTGAGGACTTTATCGACCTCGGCGCTGACCGCCTCGGTACAAGCCGTATCGTTAAGATCGCAAAGAACGAGCAGCACAGCGGCTATTAATGAAAATTAAGGAGAACTAATATGTCAAATACACATACACCTCATATTAAAGCTACACCTGCGGATTTTGCAAAAACCGTTCTTATGCCGGGCGATCCGCTTCGCTCTAAATTCGTTGCTGAGACATTCCTTGAAAACCCCGTGCTTGTAAACAACGTGCGCGGTATTCAGGGCTACACAGGCACCTACAAGGGTGTTCCCGTCAGCGTTATGGCAAGCGGTATGGGTATGCCGTCTATCGGTATTTACTCCTACGAGCTTTACAATTTCTTCGGTGTTGAGAATATTATCCGCATAGGCTCTGCAGGAGGCCTTGCTGAAAGTGTACAGCTTCGTGACATTATCATCGGTCAGGGCGCTTGCACCAATTCCGACTATCAGGATCAGTATAATCTCGGCGGAAACTTCGCTCCTATTGCTGACTTTGGGCTTCTCCTCAAGGCGGTAAACGAGGCGGCGACACTCGGAGTACGTTACCAGGTAGGTAACCTTCTCTCCTCTGACGTCTTCTACAACGCTAATCCTGATTTCAACAACGGATGGCACCGCATGGGCGTTCTCGGAGTTGAGATGGAAGCGGCTGCGCTTTATATGAATGCCGCTTACGCCGGCAAGAAGGCGCTTGCTATCTGCACCGTTTCCGACCACATCATTCGCGGCGAGGCACTTGATGCCGATGCTCGTCAGAGCACCTTCACCGACATGATGACCATTGCACTCAATATTGCGGCATCAGAAAATTAATTCATTCAGAGGTAATTTATGCCCAAATACGAAGAAGTAAGAAAAGAGATAGCCGATCAGATCGAAAGAGCTAAAAGAGAGCATTGCTATCCCGGCACGGCGTTTCCCGATTCAGGAGCGATCCGTCGCCGTGACGTTGTGCGTGACCGAGGAAGCGTTTGGCGTCCGACCTTCGTTCACGACGTTGATAAGATCATGCATTGCCCTTACTATAACCGCTATTCCGACAAGACTCAGGTTTTTTCTCTTACAAAAAACGACGATATAACAAGACGTGCCTTGCACGTCCAGCTCGTTTCACGTATTTCCCGTACTATCGGTGCGGCGCTTCACCTTAATCTTGACCTTATTGAAGCTATTTCGCTCGGTCACGATATCGGTCATACGCCCTTCGGTCACACGGGTGAGCGTTATCTCGACGAGCTTTATAATTCTCATACCGGGCGTCATTTTTATCATAACATTCATTCCGTCCGAGTTCTTGACGGAATTTTCCCCTACAATATCAGCCTTCAAACGCTCAACGGCATTGCCGCACACAACGGTGAAATCGAGGTGGAGGAATATCATCCCGTGCCGCTTAAGAGCTTTGAGGAATTTGACCGCATAATCGAAAAATGCTACTGCGATCCCGCAGCTGCGATTGAGCTTATGCCCTGTACTCTTGAGGGAAGCGTTGTTCGTCTTGCTGATATTATAGCTTATCTCGGCAAAGACCGTCAGGATGCTATTATTCGAGCAAAGCTTGCAGATGAAAGCATGTTTATGGACGAGGAGATCGGCTCGATCAATTCCGAGATCATAAATAATCTCGTCGTTAACGTCATTGAAACGAGCTACGGAAAGCCCTATATCGGTCTTGATGCAAAGCACTTTAAGTCTCTCAGCAAATCAAAGATGGACAACTATGCCCGCATTTACAACCGTGCGGCGGCGATGGCTCATCTTGACACGACCGTTAAGCCTATGATGGTGGAAATTTACGGACAGATGCTTGACGACCTTAAAAACGGCGTTAAGAGCTCGCCTATATTTACTCATCACATTGATTACGTCAATGCAGTCTACTATAAGAAACGCAAGGTTCCTTACGAGAACAGCGAGCCGAACCAGATAGTCGTTGACTATATTGCATCTATGACTGACAATTATTTTATAGAGCTTCACAATTATCTCTTCCCCGGCAGTGACTTGAAGGTTGAATATGCAGGCTACTTTGACGAGGAGCTTCGCCGTCGCGAGGAAAACAAGAATGACTGATAAGATATTTGAGCTTATAAAAAAATACGGTACAATTATAATTCACCGTCACAAAAATCCAGACGGTGATGCGCTCGGAAGCCAGATCGGTCTTAAAAACATTATCCGTGACAGCTTCGAGGGCAAGACGGTTTACGCTGTTGGAGATATGACGCCTCGTTACGCCTTTATGCTTGACGAGCCGATGGACGATATTCCCGATGAAGTTTATGAAAATGCGCTTTCTATTGTGCTTGACACCTCTGCCAAGGCGCTTATCAGCGATGACAGATATACCCTTGCGCAAGAAACTGTGCGCTTCGACCACCATCTTTTCGTTGAGGAAATTTGCTCGTTTGAGCAGGTCGACACGAGTTTTGAAAGCTGCTGTGGGCTTATAACGTCATTTGCAAAGGAATACGGTCTTACCGTTTCGAAAGCTGCGGCGAAGGCGCTTTATACCGGTATGATAACCGATTCCGGACGCTTCCGCTACGATTCGACGTCGGCGCAGACCTTTGAGATGGCCGCTTTTCTTATTGAGAAGGGGTTCGATACCAACGAGATATACAGAAATCTTTATTCGGACGAGCTTGCGTCAATTCAGCTTCGTGCGCAGTTTACCTTAAAGATAAATATTGCCGAAAACGGAGTTGCATATATTTACACGCCCATTGACGAGGCAAGAAGCTACGGAGTTGACAATTTCACCATTTCAAGAGGAATGGTGAATACCATGTCGGAAATTCGGGGAATTGACCGTTGGGTTAATTTCACCGAAACAGATAACGGCGTTCTTTGCGAGATCCGTTCTTCAAAAATGAACATAAATCCTATCGCCGTTAAATACGGCGG
>JAZNXR010000066.1:0-8807 GCA_045593985.1 Eubacteriales bacterium | reverse complement strand
TATCCTCTCGGTCATTTCATAACCGCAAAATATTGGCACCAGGTCAACCCCGACGGCCTTCACCTCACCATTTCCGATACCGGATGGGCAAAGGCAATGTGGGGCAAGATGTACGGTCAGTGGCTCTGCGAGGCGGCAAACTTCGTTTACGACTTCGACCGCTTCGATGCAGAAAAAATTCTTCCTCTCTTTGCAAAATACGGCATAACGACCTTCTGCGCACCGCCTACCATGTATAGAATGCTCATCAAGCAGGATATCAGCCGATTCGACCTTTCCTCTATCGAGCACGCATCAACAGCAGGAGAAGCGCTTAACCCCGAGGTATTCCGCAAGTTTGAGGAGCATACCGGTCTTAAGATAATGGAGGGCTTCGGTCAGTCCGAAAGCACGCTCATCATCGGTAACCTCGCAGGCGGAAGCCACAAGATCGGCTCTATGGGAAAACCCGTGCCGCTGTATGACGTTCACCTTCTTTCGCCCGACGGCGAGGAGGTCGAAACCGGCGAAAACGGCGAAATTTGTATCAGCATAAAGGACGGTCTGCCCTGCGGACTTGCTTATGCCTACGAGGGCAATGAGGAGGTCACCAAGGAGACTTGGAGAGACGGCTTCTACCATACGGGCGACCTCGCCTGGAAGGACGAGGACGGCTTCCTCTGGTACGTCGGACGAGCCGATGACGTTATTAAATCCTCGGGCTACCGTATCGGGCCGTTTGAGATTGAAAACGTCATAATGGAGCTTCCCTACATCCTCGAATGCGGAGTATCCGCTGCGCCCGACGAGATAAGAGGTCAGGTCGTCAAGGCAAGCATCGTGCTTGTCAAGGGTATGGTCGGCACCAACGAGCTGAAAAAACAGATCCAGGATTACGTCAAATCCCGTACCGCTCCCTACAAGTATCCGAGAATCGTTGAATTCCGTGAAAGCTTGCCCAAGACAACGAGCGGAAAAATCATAAGAAAACAGCTTTGATTATGGAAAATAAGCGACTAACACTTTTTGCAGGTCACTACGGAAGCGGCAAAACGAATATTGCAGTTAATTACGCAATCAAGCTTGCGCGTGAGGGCAAAAAGGTCATAATTGCCGACCTCGATATCGTAAATCCCTACTTCAGGACGAAGGACAGCGAGGCGGAGCTGAAGGAACACGGCATTGAGCTTATCTCGCCGCAGTATGCAAATACGAACGTAGACCTCCCTGCACTTCCCGCAGAAAGCTATCGGCTCGTGCAGGACAGATCGGTATACGGAATTATGGACATCGGCGGCGACGACCGAGGAGCTTATGCGCTCGGCAGATACGTCGAGGCGATAAAGGAAGAAAACGATTACAGTATGGTATTCGTAGCAAACTGCTACCGACCTATGACGATGACTACCGACGGAGCTATCGAGATAATGAGAGAAATTGAAGCTGCGTGCGGACTTCCCTTCACCTGTATCGTAAACAATTCCCATCTCGGTGAGCTTACGACACCCGAAACCGTCGAAAGCTCCTTCGGCTATATCAACGAGCTTTGTAAAAAAACCGGGCTTCCGCTTTGGACTCACACGGCTGTTTCCGAAGTAGCTGAAAAGCTGAAGGGCATCCCCGTCATGCCGCTTACACTTCAGAAGAAACTTTTTTAAGGAGAAGAAAATGATAAAGGTTACCTTTAACACCGATATGTGCAAGGGCTGCGGTCTTTGCGTCAGCGCCTGTCCGAAGGGCTGTCTTGAAATCGCCGCCGACAAGCTTAACGCAAAGGGATATTCCCCTGCATATATAAAGCACCAGGATAAATGTATAGGTTGTGCATTCTGTGCGACGATGTGTCCCGACTGCATTATAACCGTTGAGAAATGAGGAATCAGAAATGGCAGAAAGAATTTTAATGAAGGGCAACGAGGCGATAGCCGAGGCGGCTATCCGTGCAGGTTGCCGTCACTACTTCGGTTATCCGATCACTCCCCAGACTGAAATTGCCGCTTACATGGCAAAGAAAATGCCCAAGATCGGCGGAGTATTTCTTCAGGCAGAGAGTGAAATTGCATCGATAAATATGGTCTACGGCGCATCCGCTGCCGGAATGAGAGTAATGACCTCGTCCTCCAGCCCCGGAATCTCACTCAAAACGGAGGGACTCAGCTATATCGCAGGCTCCGACGTTCCTGCTCTCGTAGTTAACGTGCAGAGAGGCGGCCCCGGTCTTGGCGGTATTCAGCCCTCTCAGTCCGACTATTTCCAGGCAGTCAAGGGCGGCGGTCACGGCGACTACCGTATGATCGTCCTCGCTCCTGCGTCGGTTCAGGAAATGGCTTCCCTTACCATAAAGGGCTTCGATCTTGCCGATAAATATTGCATCACCTCTATGATCCTCGCAGACGGCACCATCGGACAGATGATGGAGCCGATCGTATTCGAGGACGAGGAGCCGAAAGTTTACGAAAAGCCCTGGGCGCTCACGGGAACCGAATGTAAGCGTCCCCATAACATAATCAACTCTCTCTACTTAAAGCCCGAGGAGCTCGAGAAGAAGAACTTCGACCGCTATGAGAAATACAGAATGATCGAAGAAAACGAGCCGATGTGGGAGGAATATATGACGGACGATGCAGAGATCTGCGTCGTTGCATTCGGAATTGCATCGAGAGTTGCTAAAAACGCTGTCGTTGCCGCGCGTAACGAAGGCATCAAGGTCGGTCTTATCCGTCCGATCACCCTTTGGCCGTTCCCGACCGCTCCTATCGCAAAAGCCGCAGATAAGGTTAAGTCCTTTATCTCGGTCGAGCTTAATATGGGACAAATGGTCGAGGATATAAAGCTTGCCTCGCAGTGCAAAAAGCCCGTTACGCTTTGCAATCGCGTAGGCGGTATGATCCCCAGCCCCGATCTGGTGCTTGATGCTATCAGAAACGCAGAGAAAGGAGAGCTTAAATAATGGCTATCGTATTTGAAAAACCGAAATCATTGACCGACGCTCCCCTTCACTACTGCCCCGGCTGTCCTCACGGAATTATCCACCGCCTTGTCGCAGAGGTAATGGATGAGCTCGGAATCGAGGGCAAGGCAATAGGCGTTGCGCCTGTCGGATGCGCAGTTATGGCGTACGATTACTTCGCTTGCGATATGATCGAAGCGCCTCACGGCAGAGCCCCCGCCGTTGCAACGGGAATCAAGCGTTGCCGCCCCGAAAACGTGGTATTCACCTATCAGGGTGACGGCGACCTCGCTTCTATCGGTATGGCAGAAACAGTTCACTCTGCCGCAAGAAACGAAAACATCACCGTAATCTTCGTAAATAACGCAATTTACGGTATGACGGGCGGTCAGATGGCTCCGACCAGTCTTCCCGGTCAGGTTACACAGACCTCTCCCTACGGACGTGACGTTAAGCACTGCGGCTGGCCTATCAAGGTAAGCGAAATGCTCGCTACCCTCGAAGGCCCCGAATATATTGCACGCGTTGCGGTAAACAACGTAAAGAACGTAAAGAACGCCAAGAAGGCGATCAAGAAGGCGTTTGAAAATCAGATCGCAGGAAAAGGCTTCTCGCTTGTCGAGGTCGTTTCCGCTTGCCCGACCAACTGGGGAATGACGCCCGAAGCGGCGCTCAAGTGGGTTGAAAGCGATATGCTTCCCTATTACCCGATCGGTGTATATAAGGACAGAAGTGCCGAGGAGGAAAAGTGATATGAAAACTACTCAGATCCTTATCGCAGGCTTCGGCGGACAGGGAATTCTTTTCTCGGGAAAATTCCTTGCATACAAGGGACTTATGGAGGACTATCAGGTTTCCTGGCTTCCCTCCTACGGCCCCGAAATGAGAGGCGGAACCGCCAACTGTAACGTAATCATCTCGGAAAGCCCCGTCGGCTCACCGATAATCACGGCTCCCGACGTGCTTATCGCAATGAACACGCCCTCCCTTCAGAAGTATGTCGACACCGTCGTTTCAGGCGGTCAGATATACGTCGACTCCTCTCTTATAGATGTAAAGGTCGAAAGAGATGACGTCGAGGTGTTCTACATACCCGCTACGCAGATGGCGAAGAATGAGGGAATTGCAACTCTTGCAAATATGATAATAGTCGGACACCTGCTTGAAAATCATCCCGAGCTTTCCTTCGAGGGAACGCGCGAGGTCGTCGAAAAGCTCGTGCCGCCCAAGAAGGAAGCTCTTAAGGAGCTTAATATGAAGGCCCTCGATATGGGTAAGGGCTATAACAAGTAATCTCGCTGTTTATACAGCTTTTATCAAAGGAGAAAAACCTATGAATGCAATGACAGAAATGACAACATGGCGCCATGAAAAGGTACTTTTCGTCAACAACGAAAAGGCAGGCCTCAAGGCAATCATCGCGGTACACAACACGAACCTCGGCCCCGCAATCGGCGGATGCCGCCTTTTCCCCTACGCTTCGTTCGACGATGCGCTCTTCGACGTTCTCCGTCTTTCTCGCGGAATGTCTCATAAGAATGCAATCGCAGGACTTCCTCACGGCGGCGGTAAGGGCGTAATCATCGCTGATCCCTCCGAGAAGACCGAAGCAATGTTTGAGGCATTTGCAGAGGCAGTTAACGGTCTCGGCGGCGACTACATAACCGCAGAGGACGTAAACACCGACTGTGACGACGCGCTCGTAATGCTCCGCAAGACGAAGCACATCTGCGGACTCCCCCAGAACAGCGGCGATCCCTCTCCCTTCACTGCTCGCGGCGTATGGCAGGGCATCAAGGCAACCGCCAAGGTTGCTTTCGGCTCCGACAGCCTCGACGGACTTACCATCGCAGTTCAGGGACTTGGTAAGGTCGGCTACGACCTCTGCCGTCACCTCCACGCAAGCGGCGCAAAGCTTATCGTTGCTAACCGTTCGAATAAGGAAATTGCTGCTCGCGCAGCAGAGGAATTCGGCGCAACCGTAGTTTCGACCAACGAAATTATGTCGGTTAAGTGCGACATCTTCTCCCCGAACGCAATGGGCGCAATCATCAATCCCACAACTATCCCCACCCTCAACTGCCGTGCAGTTGCAGGCGGCGCTAACAACCAGATCCTCGACGAGGCATCAGGCGTTGCGCTCAAGGCAAGAGGCATCTTCTATGCTCCTGACTTCGTAATCAACGGCGGCGGCGTTATCAACGCAGCAGCAGAGGTTGACGGCCCCTACAATAAGGACGCAGTCCTCGCAAAGGTCGACAACATCTATAACTCGATCGAGAGAATCCTCACCGAGTCGAAGGAAACCGGTAAGCCCGAGGGCGTTATCGCAACCGAAATGGCTGAAAAGATCATCTACGGCTGATAAATAAAAACTAAAACACCTTGAAGCATCGCTTCAAGGTGTTTTTTGTTGGAAAGTTATTTTTCAATTGTTCCGTCGGTGCAATATACCGTGTAATTGCCGGTAAGGCGATCCCACTTATCACCTTTGCTGATAGCATTCCATTCGGACATTGTTCCTTTGAAATGTATACTTTCCAGCTTCTCGCAGCCCCAGAAAACAGAGCTTTTGATTGTGGTCACGCTCTTAGGAATCGTAACGCTCGTTAAATTTTTACAACTATCGAATACGCAATTTTCGATTACGGTTACACCATCAGGGATAGTTGCGCTTTTTAAACCGGTACAGCGATAGAAGGCAGAATTTTCAATTGTAATTACGCTATCCGGAATAATTACGCTCTCCAAGCTTGGGGATTCTACGAAAGCATAAGAGTCAATAGATGTTACACCGTTAGGCACCTTATATTCTTTAACATTATACATTCTGATGTATACGTAATAATTACCCGTCAGAACCGCTATAAAGGGGTAAACGACAAAATAACCTAAAAGTCCAAGCAATATACAAGATACAATGACAAGTGACGAGATTTTTAATGCCTTATTGGACTTTTTCCCCTTTGTTCCCTGAATCTTTTTGCCCTGCTCGTTTTCAAGTGTAGTATTCGTGTTTTCATTCATAATATCACCTCATAAATTTTTGTGGTTTCGTGCTCCCGCCGTTATTGTGCTGAGAACAATGCAGCCGGGATCATTTGTGCGTAAGGAATTATTTGTTATGACAGAACGTCTGCTTTGGGAAGCAAAACGAGATTAGAAGAATCGAAGTAGAACGAATAATCTTCGGCATATATTTCTGTCAGCTCATCACCTATATAGTAGAAATAATACATTTGATCGTAAGATGACAATAAATAATGCGTGTCTTGTGATTCATCGTAATGTTTGTGAATTCCAAAAATATCTGCGGCGTACTTGTATTCGTCATCTTCAAGATATCTGTAGAAAGCAATTACCGTTATATACGGTTCTCCGGGTTGATCTCCATTCTTACAAGAATAGCAAGCACATGATTGATTATTGACGTAATAAACGTTAAGGATCTCATAGCTTTCTATGTCTGCAGAATTCAACCATTCGACTGTATTCTTAACCGCACCTCTCGCAGCATACGTCACGTTATATTCAAACGCGCCGCAGTCAACACATTTACTTGTCTTTGTACTTATGTTATGAGGTGTAACGCTACCCTGCGTTTTTCCGCAAGTACTGCATTTTTCGGGTGTAGTGCAGGTCGCTTTACTCCATTTGTGCCCGAGTGCAGAGCCCTCTGTCGCCAAACAAGTCGAGCAGGTCTTTGCTTTGGTGCAGGTAGCGTTCTTCCACGTGTGTCCGAGCGCAGAGCCCTCGGTTGCACCGCACGAACAGGTTTTAGGTGCGGTACACGTTGCGTTGCTGTACGTATGTCCGGTCGTAGCAACTGTTTCTTGTGCAATGATTACTTCATTGCAGACTGAACAATGCTTGCCTTCAGTAAGACCTGTGCTTGAGCACGACGGCGCAACCGCCGCATCTACCACCTCCGTGTGTCCTCCTTTCGCAAGAGGCTGTATTTCTTTTTCACCGCATTCGCATACGCGCTCCTGTTTACCCTCGGCAATACACGTTGCCTCGATCACAGTCGTCCATTCTCCGAACTCGTGTACGTGATCGGCTTCATTTTTCTTCCCAGAATCATCGCACGCAGTAAGAGCTAAACCGCAAGCAAATAAGGAAAGAAGCAGGATCAATAGTTTTTTCATAATCATTCTCCTTAAATAATATAAAATAAAAAAGTGCGCCAACCGAAGTCAGCGCACCCAAAAACGCAAACTCCAATTGTCGCCAAACAAAAACGACGAATATGGATATAGCTCTACCATACAGCCGCGGAGTCTGCGTTATTTGCATATTCCTATGGCTGTATTATAAGCACGGGACTAAAACCCTATACAAAAATATAGAGCTACTATCCATAAATATTCGTTTTTGTTTGGCAATTTAATTATAGCTCATTATTTTTCATTTGTAAACCCCCAAAACAAAAAACACCTTGAAGCATCGCTTCAAGGTGTTTTTTCTTGTGATCTCCGCAGTCTTGCCTTCTCTTGGGGAAGGCAAGATGACGTGGCAAAGCTTCGCCACTTTATTTGTAGGGGGCGACAACCTCGGGAACCCCCAAAACTCGACAAGCTCGTTTCGGGGAACCCCTTACCTCGACGCCCCGCATAAAAACGATGTTACTTCCTTTTGGAACACCTCATCCGTCGACCTATCGGTTGACACCTTCCCCTGAGGGGAAGGCAAGATGACGTGGAAAAGCTTTTCCACGTTATTTGTAGGGGGCGACGTCCTCGACGCCCCGCATAAAACCGATGTTACATTCCCTCCCGAACACCTCATCCGGTTTCGCTTAGCTCAACCACCTTCCCCCGCTGGGGAAGGCAAGACAACGCGGCGAAGCTTCGCCACGTTTTTTGGCTCCCCCTTTGGGGGAGCTGTCACCGCAGGTGACTGAGAGGGTGTAGGGGCTGGCGCCCACGACAGCCCGCTGAAAAAGATGTTACATTCCTCCCAAACACCTCATCCGGTTTCGCTTAGCTCAACCACCTTCCCCCGCTGGGGAAGGCAAGACAACGCGGCGAAGCTTTTCCACTTAATTGGTAGGGGAGGGGCTTGCTCCTCCCGCACAAAACGATGTTACATTACTTTTGTAACGGGGCGTCGGGGACGTCGCCCCCTACAAGTAAACGTTTGTAAATTGCGCGGTAGGGGCTGGCGCCCACGACAGCCCGCTGAAAAAAGATGTTACATCCCTTTGAAAACGGCGGGAGCAATGCTCGCCCCCTACAAAAAGAGCGGCAGATAACTGCCGCTCTTTTATTATTCTATGATCTTTGTAAGCTCGCTCATATCCTTGCGTTTCTTTGCTCGGAGCTTATCGCCTTCCTTCGGGTAGCCGAGCGTGATAACGAGACGGACTGCGCCGTCAAGATCGCAGAGCTTCCGTATTTCCGCATCGTCAAACCAACCGAGAATACAGCTTCCCAAGCCCTGTGCCGTCGCCTCTGCGGTCAGATACGCCACCGCGATTCCGATATCCATGGAACGATAGTCGTTCTTCTTGACTTTGGCACCAAACGCCGCGCTTGCCACGTAAGCCTCCTCCGAGACAACGATCATCACGGGCGCGTCCTTCGCGAACTGATTCATTCCCAAACCCGTAACACAGGCGGCAACCTGCTTTGCCGTCTCTCCAAGGCAGAGAGTGAAGTGATAGGGCTGTCCGTTGCAGGCAGAGGGGGCAAGCCTTGCAGCCTCCAGCACGGCTGTGATCTTTTCCGATTCGACCTCTCTTTTCGGATCATAGGAACGGCAGGACTGTCTTGCCTTGGCAATTTCCGTAAAATTCATAGGAATTCCTCTCTTTGTTCTCATTTTGAGCTTGCATGGGACAAGCGCGAGTATGCTTTCAAAATGATTATATCACACG